>CAZPED010000169.1:0-7013 GCA_964585335.1 uncultured Planctomycetaceae bacterium
GGCCGCCGTGTACACTTCCACCCGGTTGCAGGTCGAGAGCAGCACGGCCTCGACCTGGGGGAACCGCCGGCGCAGGAGGTCGAGCGCTTGGGCCACTTGCGGCGGACTGAACGCCAGCCGCTCGCGCGCCGAGACCGACGATTGGTGGTGGCTGCAGCCGATCATTTGCAGCTTCATGATCGGCCTCCCGCCGCCAGCGCGGCGCAAAGCCGGGGCCCGCGCGGTTGCGCGACCGCGGCGTCTTCGGCCGCCGGCCGTCGCCGCTGGCCGCCGTGCTGGCTGTCGACAAGCAGGAACACGGCTAGCGCGATCACCAGGAAGGCAAAGCCCACCAGGGTCAGGTAGGCCACCTTGCGCCCTCGCCGGGCTGGCCGGTACACCGCGTTGAAGATCGCCGCGGCGGCCAGCCACAGAAACATCAGCGCCGACGTCCAAATGACCGGGTCGCTCCAGGGAATTGAGCCACCCTGGCCGCGGGCCACGATGTTCAGGATCGTGCCGGCCACGAAGCCCACGCCGACCAGCAGCGCCGAGAGCATGATCACGCGGCTGTTGATTTTTTCCAACCGTTCGAGGCTGGGCAGGCGAAAACCTTGCATCGGGGGCAGCTTCTTCTTCAGACGATGCGCTTGCAACAAGTAGAGCACGCCGGCCACGAACCCCACCATCACCACCAGCGTGCCCAGCAGCAGCCCGATGCCGTGAACGGCGCCCCAGACGCGCGACGCCGGCTCGGGATGAAATGGCTGCCGGTCGGCCACCGACGCCGCGGCCACTAGCGCCAGAGCTAGCGGCAGCATATACAATCCCAGCGCGGCGCGGGGGAAGTAGTAGGTCAGATACAGGTAGGCCACGATCAGCAGCCAGGCCGCGACGAGGCACCAATCGAAGCTGCTCGACAGCGGCGTGGCCGAGTATTCCACCACGCGGTGCCCCAGGTATAGCGTGTGGGCCAGCAACCCGGCCAGCACGAACACCAAGGTGAGCACTCGGCTGGCGCTGCCGCGATAGAACAGCTTGGTCACTTCCAACAGCCAGGCTACGCCGTAACTGGCGGCAAAGCAGATCAAGCCGATGCCGGAAATGAACGATCCCATGCTGCTTGCCGATCTTGGAGGAGGAGGCACCGCCGCGCTGCCGCCGTACGAACAGCCAGCGGGCCACGCTTATTGCTCGCCGTCGAGCCCGTATTCCTTGAGCTTTTTGTGCAGCGTATTGCGGTTGATGCCCAGTTTCGTGGCGGCCTTGGTTTGCACGCTGTCGCAAGAGGTCATCACCTGGGCAATCAGCTCGCGTTCGACGCGGTTGACCACCTTGGCGTGCAAGTTGTCTTCCTGGGGGCCGGCCGTGGCGATGCCTTGCTGCACCAGTTCGTAGGTCAGGGTTTCGAGGTCGGCCGCCCGCGGCCGTGCCGTGGCCCGCTGGGCCTTGGGGCCACGCAGCACGACGTCTGGCAGCAGGTCGCAGGTCAGCTCGTCGCCGGCGGCCATCACCACGGCCCGCTCGACGTAGTTCTGCAGCTCGCGAACATTTCCTGGCCAGTGGTAGTTCTGCAAGGCTTCGAGGGCGCGCGGGTCGATGTGCGTCACGTAGCGGTCGTTTTCTTCGTTGTACACCGCCAGGAAATGGCTGACCAGTTCCGGAATGTCGTCGATCCGTTCACGGAGTGGCGGCAGATGAATTGGCACCACGTTGAGTCGGTAGTACAAGTCCTCGCGAAACCGCTCGGCCTCGACCTCGGTGAGCAGGTCGCGGTTGCTGGCCGCCACGACGCGCGTGTCGACGCGAATCGTCTGCGTGTCGCCCACGCGCTCAAACTCGCGTTCCTGTAGCACGCGGAGCAGTTTGACCTGCAGTTTGGGAGTCGTGGAGTTGATCTCGTCGAGGAAGATTGTGCCGGTGTGGGCGGCCTCGAAACGTCCGGTGCGGTTGGCGACCGCGCCGGTGAACGAGCCCCGCACGTGCCCGAACAGTTCGCTTTCGAGCAGGCTTTCGGTCAGGGCGCCGCAGTTGACTCGGACGAATGGTCCGCTGGCGCGCTGGCTGACCAGGTGTACGGCCTTGGCAATCAGCTCCTTGCCGGTGCCGGTCTCGCCCAGCAGCAGCACCGAGGCGTTCGAACGCGCGACCTGCCGGGTCAGCTGGTAGACCCGTTGCATGGCCGGACCCGAGCCGATCAATCCGGGGATTGGCGGCGAGGTCGGATCGGTATCGAACGTGCGGTAAGAGCTACTCATGGAAAGCGCGACGGTCGAGTCGCGGCGGTGGTGTGGGGTCAGGGACTACTGGCCGAATCGCCTTTACGCTCGAGGGCATCGAGCACGGTGGTCATCACCGCGTGGGTATCGGCATTGCGGCCGGCGTTGGTGTTGTACAGGTCGTATTGAGCCAGGATCTGGTCGCGCGAGAGCAGAATGCCAAACTTCCGCACGCTGCGGGCAAAGGCCGCCGCGGCGGCTTGACGCACAGCCAGCGGTTGCGCGGCCATCGCCGCCAGGTCGAGCAAACTACGCTGCGAACTGGCCGTGCCCAGCTGTCCCAGGACCTGCGCGGCCTCCTCGCTCAGCTCGGGCACCAGCAGCACGCGCGTCACGGCGGGCTCGAGCCGGCGCACGTCGAAGACGCCCGGCGATTGCTCGCTCAGCTTCGCCATCCACTTGAGCGCGGCCAGCGCCTCGGCCTTGCGCTCGGCCGGCGAAGCCTGGTCGCGACCGGCGGCCGAGGTGAGCTGTTCGCTATAAAGCTTCATCTCTTCCGGCTTCTGCGGCTGCAGAAAAGCCATCGCCAGCGGCACCTCGCGGGCAAAGCGGGCCACGCGGTCCAGATCGTCGAGCGGGGCGACAAAGCCCAGCGGCAAGGCCGCCGTGCGCCGATCGCGACGCAATTGCGCCGCCAGTTCGTCGACGCGGGGGCGATCGATCGCCGAGTGTACCAGGATATAGACGTAGTCGGGCGAACTGACCGCTTGCTCGAATGCTGCCCGGCCGTTGGTCGCCGTGTCGGTCTCAAAGCCCAAGCCGGCCACGAGCCCCGCGATCTTTTGCGCTTCGTCGCTGCGCGGATGCACGATGAGCACTCGCGGCGTGCCGTAGGACGAGGCAAAGTAACCCAGGGCGTCGGCCACGTAGCTCGAGCCGGCGAACGGGGTGGTGGGGTTCAGCTTCAAAATTGCATCCATGGCGGCAAACCGCAGCCGGCGATCGCTGCTGCCGGCGGCCAGCGCCAACGGGCGCGGCGTGGCCCCACCCGCGGTCAACTCGGCCGCGTCGCCAATGTCACCCAGAATTTCGGCGGCCGCGGTGGCGGCGGGCAGGTAGCCTTTGCTCATGGCGCCGGCGAGCACTTCCTCGACGGCCTGGGCGCCATACCGCTCTGCCACGCCGCGGGCCGTGCCGGGGCCGGCCGGCAAGGGTCGGTTCAGCCCCAGGCGGAACTTGGCCGACTGCAACAGGGCGGTCAGGTAAAACCGCTTTCGCGCGGCATCGTTGGGGTCGAGCTCGTACAGGGCCCGGGCCAACCTGACGGCTTCGGCCAGTGAAGCCCCCGTGGCATCGTACGTGATGGGCATGCTTTGCTGGCGCTTGGCGTTCCAGTGCCAGAGCGTGCGTTGCGGTCCGTCGTCGCTGTCGGAGCGCGAGCGATCAAGGGCCGCTTGCGCTGCGCTTTCCAGCGAGCGCACGTCTTGTTGGGCATTAGGGGTCTGATCGGTTACGTTCGCCAGCGCCGTAGCGGCCGCTTGCTTGAGTTCCGCCGAGCTGGCTGGCGACACGAGCGTCGCCAGCAGTGCCGGCACCGTCCGCTCGTCGTGCAGTTGCCCCAGGACCTCGACCACTTGGGTCTTCAGCGACGCGTCGTGGCATTCGAGCACGCCCAGCAGAGGTTCGACCGCCAGGTCGCCCAGCCGAACCAGCACGGTCTTCACGAGCGGCCACTGGGCGCTGCGCTTAGCGTCAGCCAGAACGTCGACCAGCGGCGCGACGGCGGCTTCGCGGGCGTGCAGCAAGGCATGCGCAGCCTGGGCTTGCACGTCTTCGTCGGCGTCGCCCAGTTGCGCGGCCCAGCCGGCCAAACGTTTGGCGTCGGTGCGATACGCGGCGGCGGCCTGGAACCAATCGTCGATCACTGGGCCAAGTTTGGCCGACAGGTCGGGCTGCGCGGCCAAGCGCATCAGCCGCGCCGAGTTGAATCGGGCAACCAGCGCCGCTTTTTCGGCCAGTTCGAGTTTGCGCTTGGCCAGCTCGTCGACAAATCCGTCGGCGAGCTTCGCTTCGCCCAACGCGACTAGGATGTCGATCGCGCGCACCAACTCGGCGGGTGTTTGCGGGTGCGATTCGAGCACCGCTTCGACGGCCGGGCTGGGTGGCGGCGGGGCCACGGCTTCTTCGTCGTCCTGACCTGGCTTGCGCTTGGGCTTCGCCGCCGGTTTGCGCGCGGGGGCTTCGTCTTCGGCCGGCTGTTCTTCGATCGCCGCGTCGTCGGCCATCGCCTCGTCAGTCGCCGGCTCGTCGGCGGGCGGTTCGTCGGCGGGCGGCTCCGCGGTGGCCGGTTCAGCCAGCTCCGCCTCGGCGTCCTGGGCGCAGGCGTCGCGGGGCAGCGTCGCGCAGGGCAACATCGCGGCGCCAAGAACCAGCAGCAACCACCACTTCAATGGACAGAGATGCAATCGCATGGGTGCCATTCGTCGAGTTCAAGCTTCCGAAAGGTAACGTCGCGCGGATCCATTACTTAGTACCGAGCTTCTGCTTCCAGTTCAGAAGTTGCCGATCGACCTCGGCCGGCGCGGTCGATCCATAGCTGACAAACGCTCCAATGGCTTGCTGCACGCCCAGCACTCCGTACACCTCGCCGTCGAGCGAAGCGTCGGCCGCTTGGAAATCCCCGGGCGCGAGGTCACTCAGCCGCACGCCGCGATCGAGCGCCTTGCGTACCAGCTTGCCCACCACGCCATGCGCGGTCCGCTGGGCCATACCGCGGCGAATCAAGAATTCCATCAGGGTCGTGGCATCCAGGTGACCCCGGTCGAGCCGCTCGGCGATCGAGACCCGGTCCAACTCGGCGCCGGCCACGAGCGGCGCGGCCAGTTCCAGGCAGGTCTCGACCGTGTCGAACGAGTCGAAAATTCGCGGCTTGTCTTCTTGCAGGTCGCGGTTGTAGGCCAGCGGCAGCCCTTTGATGAGCACCAGCAGCGACATCAGGTTGCCGACGACGCGTGCCGTTTTGCCGCGAATCAGCTCGAGCACGTCGGGATTCACCTTTTGCGGCATGATTGACGAGCCGGTGCAAAACGCCTGCGGCAGCTTGAGGAAGCTGAACTCGGCGGTAGTCCAGAGAATCCACTCCTCGGCCCAGGTGCTCAAGTGCTCTGCCACCAGCGTCAGGGCGAAGGCGAACTCGACGACGAAATCGCGATCGCTCGAGACGTCGATGCTGTTGGCCGCCACGTCGGCAAAGCCCAGCCGCTGGGCCACATCGTGCCGGTCGATCGGCAGGCTCGTGCCGGCCACGGCGGCGGCCCCCAGGCTCAGCACGTTCGTGCGGCGGCGGCAATCGGCCAGCCGGCCACGGTCGCGTTCCAGCTTCTCGCAGTAGCACAGCCAGTAGTGCGGGGCCAGCACCGGCTGGGCGCGTTGCAGGTGCGTGTAGGCGGGCAGAATGCAATCGCGGTCGCGCTCGGCCCGCTCGACAAAGGCACGTTGCAGAGCGAGTAGCCGCAGGTCGATCTGATCGATGGCGTCGCGAACCCAAAGCCGCAGGTCGGTGGAAACCTGGTCGTTTCGGCTGCGAGCGGTATGCAGTTTGCGTCCTACATCGCCGAGCCGGTCGATCAGCGCCCGCTCGATGTGCATGTGGATGTCTTCCAGCTCGATGGAGAACTGGAACTGGCCTTGCTCAATTTCTTCGCGGATTTCGCCCAGGGTTTGCTCAATCTGCTGGCATTCGGCCGCGGTGATTAGCCCGACCTTGGCAAGCATCTGGGCGTGGGCGATCGATCCGAGGATGTCCTGCGCATAAAGGCGGCGGTCGAAGCTCACACTTTCAGTGAACCTCTCTACGCGGCGATCCGTCGCTTCGTCGAAAACCCCGCCCCAAGCTTTCTCGGCCACTACGTTCCTCGCAATGCCCGCGCGGGGCAGAAAAACTTACGCCAACATATTTACTGTAAATGGCTTACGGCGAGCCGTCAACGAGCCCTGACGGTGGCGGGGGCCGCCGGCCGTGGGGGCAGGGGCCCGGGCGCTCGGTTGGCGCGAAGATAACGGTTGCCTAGCCGGGCGGCAGCCCCCCGCCTAGAAACTAAGTCGTGGGGCCAATTTGCGGCCTTCCCGCCCCCTGCGGTAGGATGACGCCCCGGCAAATCGTTCTGGCGGCCCCCTTCTTCTCTCCAGCTCAGGAAGCGATCTCCCCATGGCCAGTCTTCAAGGCAAAACCCTGTTCATCACCGGCGCCAGCCGGGGTATTGGCAAAGCAATTGGCCTGCGGGCTGCCCGCGATGGCGCGAACATCGTAGTTGCCGCCAAGACGGCCGAGCCGCACCCCAAACTCGATGGCACGGTCTACACGGCCGTCGAAGAGTTCAAGGCTGCCGGCGGCAAGGCGCTGGCCTGCATTACCGACATTCGCTACGAAGAGCAGGTTCAAGCCGCTGTCGATCAGGCCGTGGCCACGTTCGGCGGGATCGACATCCTGGTCAACAATGCCAGCGCCATCCACCTGACGGGAACGCTCGACACGCCGATGAAGCGCTACGACCTGATGCACGGCATCAACACGCGCGGCACTTTTTTGGTTTCCAAAACCTGCCTGCCGCATTTGCTCAAGGCGGCCAATCCCCACATTCTTAACATCTCGCCGCCGCTGTCGATGCAGGCCAAGTGGTTTGCGCCGTTCGTGGCCTACACGATGGCCAAGTTCGGCATGAGCATGTGCGTGCTGGGCATGGCCGAGGAGTTTCGCGAGCAGGGCGTGGCCGTCAATGCTCTCTGGCCGCGGACCACGAGCGCGACGGCGGCCGT
>CAZPED010000170.1:0-7001 GCA_964585335.1 uncultured Planctomycetaceae bacterium
AAGACGCCGACGGCAGCCTGCTGGTCGTCGACACGGGGGGCTGGTTCCGCATCGGCTGCCCCACGTCGCAGATTGCCAAGCCCGAGATCGGCGGCGGCATCTATCGCATTCGCAAGCGCGACGCGCTGGCGCCGGCCGACCCCTGGGGATTGAAGATCGACTGGGAGCGCACGTCCGACACCGAGATGGCTGACCTGCTGGGCGACCAGCGCCCAGCGGTTGCCGAGCGGGCGATCGAAGTGCTCGTGAAGCGGGGGGACGCGGCGATGGGCTCGCTGGCCACGGCGCTGTTCGAGAGCACCGACTACCGGGCACGGCAAAACGGCATTTGGACGTTGGCCCGGATTGGCAGCGAAAACGCGCGGATGCTACTGCGGCAGGCGCTTGCCGACGATGACGCGCCGGCGCGGCAAGCGGCCGTGCACGCGGTTTCCGACTTGCGCGACCAGGAGAGCATCCTGGTTTTGATCGATCGGTTGGCCAACGACGAGCCGGCGGTGCGGCGCGAATCGGCCACGGCCCTGGGGCGTCTGGGCAAGTCGGCGGCGGTGCCGGCGCTGCTCGAAGCGCTCAAGCAGCCGGCCGACCGGTTTGTCGAGCACGCGGTGATTTACGCCCTGATCGAGATCCACGAGCGCCCGGCGACTCTGGCCGGTTTGAAGCACGCGCATCCGGGGGTGCGGCGCGGAGCGCTCATTGCGCTCGACCAGATGGACGGAGGCAACTTGACGCGCGACGACGTCTCGCCGTTGCTGGCGACCGACGACGGCCCGCTGCTGCGGACGCTGGTCGACGTGCTGGCCAGTCACCCTGATTGGTCGGCCGAACTCGTGAAGCGCATCGGCGGCTGGCTTTCGGCCACTGTGCCCAGTGAGGAGCAATTGGCCACGGCCCGAGGGGCGCTGGCGGCACTAACCGCTCGGCCGGAAGTGCAACAGCTGGCGGCCAAGGTGCTGGCCGACGAGTCGTCGTCGCCAGCGGCGCGGTTGATGATTCTGGAAGTGATTGCCTCTAGCGAGCTGGAGACGCTGCCCGGCGAGTGGACAGCGGCGCTGCAAGCGTCGCTGCGGGCGAGCGACAGCGGATTGTTGCGAGCGGCCATCGCCGCCGCCGGGGCGATCGATGTTAAGCCGTTCGGGCCGACGCTGGCGTCGTTGGGGGCCAATCAGAAACTGCCGGCCGAGCTGCGCGTGGCCGCATTGCGGGCGATGGCCTCGACCAGGCCGGCGCTGCGGCCGGAGATGTTTGCCTTGCTGATTAGCGAACTGCGCGGGCAGGGGGCGGCGCAAACGCGCCTGGCCGCCGCCGAAACGCTGGGACAAGCGGCGCTTTCGCCCGGGCAGGTGGCTGACGCCGCTGGGCTGATTGGATACTGCGGGCCATTGGAACTGTCGGCACTGCTGCCGGCGTTTGCCGGTGGCAACGACGCCGCGGTAGGCCGCGCGATCGTGGCGGCGCTGGGCAAGTCGCCGGCGCTGGCCAGCCTGCGCGTCGAGCGGGTGCGCGAGGCGCTGGCCAACTATCCGGACGACATTCGCGCGGCAGCCGAGCGGTTGGTCGAGCGGGCTGCTCCCGACCAGCAACAGCGGGCCGCGGCGCTCGCCACGCTAGCGGCGACGGTGCAGGGGGGCGACGCCGCCAAGGGCGAAGAAGTGTTCTTCGGCCAAAAGGCCGCCTGCTCGGCTTGTCACCGGGTGGCCGGGCGAGGCGAGCGGATCGGCCCCGATTTGTCGAAGATCGGCGAAGTGCGCAACCGCCGCGACCTGCTGGAAGCCGTTGTGTTTCCCAGCGCCAGCCTGGCGCGCGGCTACGAAAGCCTGAGCGCGGTGACTCAGGACGGCAAGACGCACAGCGGTTTGCTGAGCCGCGAAACGGCCGCGGCCGTGTATTTGCGAACCACGGATCGGGCCGAGATTCGGCTGGAGCGCGCGGACATCGAAGAGCTGGTGCCCAACGCCACGTCGATCATGCCGCAGGGGCTCGACAAGGTGCTGTCGCCCGGCGAACTGGCCGACGTGCTCAGCTTTCTCGAGTCGCTGAAGTAGCCGGTGCGGGCCGAGGCGCGCCTGTTTTCTCGCGATCCGGCGGGGCGTTTCACCCTTTCGCCGGCCGCTAGTTTTGTGACCTAAAGTTGAGTTGCCGTGCGCGCTCCGCGCCGGCGCAGCTCACCAATCCACAGAACTTGCTGGGGGACCTGACCATGCGGGCGCTTGTTGCCATGGGACTGTTGTTGGCCTGTGTTTCGACGACATTGGCGGACGACGAGCCGGAAACCAAAACTGCCGCCACCAACGAGACGACGGCGGCCAAAAGCAAGAAGTCGGTGCAGTTCGACGGCGAGACGCTGATCCTGGCGTTTGAACAGAATGGCGACGAGCAGTCGCTGCAAGAGTTCATTCTGGAAGGTCAGAATCTCGACAAGTGGACCAAGCTGGCCGCCATTCGCCAGTACGAGAAGCTCGACGATCCGAAGGCCCTGGTCCAGGCGATGGCCAAGCGGCTCAAGGAAACCAACGCCGACGCGCCCTTCAGCATTATGGAACAGGAAGACGACGACGCGGTCATCATTGACTTCGTCACCTGGCCCGAGGACGGCTCGTTCGTCGAGTTCAACATCTTCAAGTATCGCAAGCGGCCCGAGGGCGGGCTGATCGCCGAGCAATACGCGCTGCGGGCCTATGAAAACTCGGAAGAGTTCTTGTCGCTGTTGCGTCCTTTGCGCGAGCGGCTGGTCGACGTGATGGCGACCACGGGGCTCGAAGTCTCGGACGACGAAGACGACAATCCGTAGCGCGTGGCGAGTTGCCCCGAGCAGGCTAGCCGGGCAGCACGTCGAGATCGTCGAGAATCTGGTGCTGATTGGCGCCGCCCAGGGCGTCGAGCTCCCAGGTGACGACCCACCGCCGCCAGGTGATGGGCGTGGCCGCGAAGACCCATTGCTGGCGGTCGGCCAGCCGGCCTTCGGCCGCTTCGCGCTCGGCTTCGAGGGGCCATTGGCCGAGCGGATAAACGTGCTTCAGGCCGCTGCGCTCGGGCCAGACGATCAAACCGCGCTCGTCGATCGTATAGCCGCCGGCGCTGACGGCCAGCCGAGCCTCGATCTGCTGGCGCACCAGGTCGACGCCGGCCATTTTGTAAAAGCCGGCCAGGGCGTTGCCGAAGGTTTGTCGCCGTGCGGGGGTCAGGTTGTCGATCCAACCGCGACGATGGATCGTGGCCACCAGCCAGCCCGACACCTCCTCGAACGCCAGCCAGACGCTCTCTTCCGAAAGTTCCGGACAGTAGAGCTCGACGAGAATGCGGTTGCAGCCGAGGTGGATTTCGCCGGTGGTGATCGAGCGGTCGCCCCAGCCGCGGCTTTCGTGCAGCAGCTCGTTCAGGTCGCGGTCGACGAAGTGCCGGATCGACTCGGAGAGGTGGTGCAGTGCCTCGGCGCTTTTGCTGAAGGCTTTCCAGTTGCGCGTCCAGTACGCCTTGCGCGCCGCCCGTCGCTGGCGGGCATAGAGCTTGGGAATGGTGCCCGAGTGGAAGCCCGGGCGCAATAGCCGGATCATGGTTTCGCCGTGGTGGCCGACGACGATCGGAATCAGGTTGCGGGGACGGTTGGCGGCGTAGAGCCGCCAGTTTTCCTTGAGCTCCCAGGCCAGAAAGCCGAAGATGCCGGGCACGAGCAGCTGGGCGAAGACCGCAATGCCCCAGGCCCAGGCGACCCCCAGTGCCCCTTCGAGCGACTTTTGCACCACCAGAATCGCCGGCAGCACGAACTTGTGCGACACGGTGACCACCGGGAAGTGCTTGATCGGGTTTACCTGGGGCTCGATCATCAGGTTCACGCAGAAGCGGATGACGTAGTTCACGAAGAACCAGACTGACCCTAGCGCGGCTTTGACGATGGTCGTGCCGCGGCTTTCGCCGGCCCGAAACCTGAGCCACTCGTCGACCGTGTAGAGCACGCGCTCGATCGACTCGACGATGCGGCTGAAGACGTCCATGATCCAGCGGAACAGCGTCGTGAAGATGTGAATGCGAATGCGGTGCCAGGTGTTCACGACCCAGTCGGTAACCATTTCGTCGACGTTGCGGCCGATGCGCGAGTTAAGCGCGAGGTTGACCGCCGCGAACAGCAGGAAGCCGTCGCGCCAGTGGGTCCAGCCCCTGGTCGCTAGCGCGACGAGCGCCATGATCGCGGCCGACACGACCGCCGGCTTGAAGAAGTAGCGTTTGAGAATCTGGAACTGCCAGCTCCGCACGACCTGTTGCACCCACTCCAGGCGGAGCAGCGCGCGGGGAAAGTCGAGCACAAGATGCTTGCCCAGGCGGCCGGCGGCCATCGCCCCTTCGAGGCAGACGGCGCGAAATCGGGCGTGGTAGAGCAACCCCAGCATCAAGCAGCCCACGATTACGATGACCGGCGTGCTGGCGATCACCTGGACGTGCTCGTGCAGCGAGGGAACGGTCAGCTTGACCAGTTCCTCGATCCCCTTGAGGATCAGGAACGCGCCGCCAAAAGGCACTGCCACGTATCGGGTAAGCATTCGGCCCACCGGCGTGCCGAAAGCCAGCGAGCTTAGTCGCTGCGGAAACCGGCGGTAGACTTCGCCGCCGCGGTAAACGCCGTCCAGGCTGTCGGCCAATTGGCGGTCGGCCAGCAGCAGCTGGTCGCCGCGAAAGAATTGCTCCCGGCCGGCCAGGTCGGGCAGCTTGAGGTTGTTGCGCGACAGCGCGTCGCGAAAATCGCCCATCGACAAGTAGCCCCGGTCCACGACGCTGTCGAGCATCTCGTCGACCAGCTTCTTGCGGGCCACGCGTTCCGAGGGATTCTGCGGCAGCAGCTTCACGCGATCGAGCGCCCGATCGACCAGCGGCTTGAACCGGCTGCGCAGCGTGGTTTCGGCCCGGTGTACGGCCGATTGCAGCAGCGCGGCCAGGCGGCTGCGGGCCCGGTGCGACAACTTGGCCGAGGGGAGGCGGTGCTGCGCGCCGCGCAAGTGTTTCGAGATCATCACGTCGCGCTGGCCGGGCAGATACCGCTTGAGCGGTTTGCGCCCCAGCGACATGATCCAGCCCCCCACGTCGAGCATGTAGATGCCGCGCTCGTGGTCGACGCACACTTTTTGCAGGTCGTAAAGCATCCGGGCTTCGGGCGTCCAAAAGCCCCGGGCCGATTGATCGATCAGTGACGACAGCGAGCGGGTCCACTCGTCGCGCTCGTTGTCTGAAAAGTTAAGCGCCGCTTGCAATCGCCTGGCCAGTTTGGCCAGCTCCTGGCGGGCTTGCTCGCGATAGACGTGCGCCTCGTCGGGGCGCGCGTAGCCTGCTGCCCGGGTGCGAAGAATGGCCGACCGCACCAGGTTGCCAAGCGCGCTGACCTTGTCGGCCCGCGCGGCCAGCGCCGTCGCCGAGCGCTGCGAGCGCTCTCGGGCCTGCAGCCGCTTGGGCCCGGGGGGCAGTTGTGGCTCGTCGAACCGCTCGGTGACGAAGGGGCGATCGCTGCGGGGAACTTCCGATGGTTCGTGCGGCTCGGGCGCGCCCGGCAAGCGCGTGGCGGCCAGCAGTGCTTCGGCATCGACGTCCTGCTTGAGTAGTTCGTCGATCGCCGTCGGATCTTCGAGCGACGGGAAGTAGGTGCGGACAAAACCGGGCACAAAATGCCTCAGTTCGAGATACACGGCGGCAAACTCGACGTACACGGTCAGGTCGGTTTTGGGCGGCAGCAGATAGTCGTCTTGTCGCAGGACAAAACGAATCTCTTCGAATTCGCTGCGGCCAATGTGTTCGAGCCGGCTGCGCAGTTCCGCATCGCCCAGGCGACCTTCGGCGATGGCCTGGTCGAACACCTGGTGCACACGGGCATGGAACAGCTGCCGCCAGAATTTGACCAGGATTTCGCTCGGCGTGGCTTCGAGCAGCGTATCGGCCGTGGGGCGGGCAATCAGGATGACGCTTTCGGGCATTTCGGCGCCGGGGGGCCAATCGAGGTCCGCGCGATCGACAATGGCCAACAGCTCCTCGCGGCCAATGACCAAGGTCTTGCGATGGGGTACCCGCAGTCCGATGGTGCTAACGCCGCTGGCTTGCTTGATGATCCGCCGCAGAATGCGGGGCGAAATCAGCATCGCCGCCGGGTCGGCAGTGTGGATCGCCTCTTGCAGAGCGCCCAGTCCCAGGGCGCTGCGCGAGGGTTCGGCGGCCAGGTTTTGGGCCATACGGGCCATGCAGCCTTCGTCCTAAAAGCGCGTATCGAGCCGGCTGGAGCAAAAGCCCCGCGCCGCTCGTATTCTAACGCAATTACTCGGACGAACGAGAGGCGTCTTGACCGGCCGGCCCAGCGGGTGAGGCCGTGCCGGGGGACGTGGCCGGGGGCGCCGACCCGGCAAACAGCGAGTACAGCACTGGAAAAACCAGTAGCGTCAGGCTGAGCGAGCTGAGGATGCCCCCCACGACCACCGTGGCCAGCGGGCGCTGCACCTCGGCCCCCACGGCCGTGGCCAGCATCATTGGCACAAAGCCCAAGGCCGCCGTGGCCGACGTCATCAAGACTGGGCGCAACCGCAGCACGCCGGCTTCGAAAATGGCTTCGTCCAGCGGTTTGCCGGTTTCGCGCAACGAGCGGATATAAGAGACCAGCACCAACCCGTTGAGCACGGCGATGCCGAACATGGCCACGAAACCCACGGCCGCCGAGATGGAAAACGGAAGTCCGGCCAGCGACAGTGCGACCACGCCCCCGACGGCCGCGAACGGCACGCCGCTGTAGATCAAGAGCGCATCGCGCAAACTGTTGAACGTGGCGTAGAGCAGCAGAAAAATCAGCACGCCGGCCAGCGGCACCACAACCGTCAGCCGTTGATAGGCCCGTTGCATGTGCTCGAACTGTCCGCCAAAGGTGACGTGGTAACCTGGCGCCCAGTCGCGGCTGGCCTCGGCCACGCGGCGTTTGGCTTCCTGGACGAACGAGCCGGTGTCGCTCCATGAAGAGCTCCCAAGTCTGGTGGACACCG
>CAZPED010000171.1:0-1854 GCA_964585335.1 uncultured Planctomycetaceae bacterium
CCAGTGACAACTGAGCTCCGTAGTACAAAAGCGAGCCCAGCACGACGAGCAGGGCTAGGGCCGAAGAGCGCCGCGCCACGGGTGGCAATGTCCTGCAAGTCATGACGGCTCCTTTTCGGGTAAGAGACCTGCGGGTGGCAACGTCTGCGGCTCTGGCGCTGGATCTTCGGGCGGCGGCACTGGGTTTTCAGGGGCCGAGTCCGGCGGCGGCACTTGGTTTTCGGGCGCGGCTTCTGGCGGCGCGACATCCTGCCGGATGTCGGGAAGACTCTCGGGGTCGTCCTCCGGAGCGCCCTCGGGAGGCTGCGCGAGCTTGAGCGTCAGATCGGCCAGCTTGCCTTGCTCGGCGGCCAGTTCGGCCAATTGCCTGGCATCGGCCTTGTCGGGCTCGGCCTGCAACGTGCGAAAGCGGGTATTAAGATCTTCTTGCAGCAGCTTGAGCAACTTGAGCTGCGACAACACCTGCGCGCCGTCCTGGCGGCCTTGCGAACCGCCGCCGCCGGCTCCCTCGCCTTCGGGCCCTTGTTGTTGCGGCGGCTGCGGTCCTTGTTTTTTGCCTAGCACGGTCAGCAATTGCGCAAGCCGCTGCCGGGCCGACTCTTGCAGGCCTTGCGTGGCGCTGCCCGTCTCGCGGTGCCCCAGCAGATCGGCGGCTTGCGACATTTGCCGTCCCGCGCCGGCCAGGGCCAGTTGCACCACCTCGGCCAGGGCCAGCCGCGCGGCCATGTCGCTGGTTTCGGCTTCGAGCCCCTGTTGCTGCCGCGATAGTTCGTTGACGGTGCTCAGCTGGGCCCGCGTCAGGCGTCCTTCGGCGGCGCGCAGATTTTCGATGCGCTGGGTTTCGGCGAGCAGTTTTTGCTGGCGTTCGTGCAGGCTTTTGAGCGCGTCTTCGAGGCGCGCCAGTTGCTCCTCGGCCAGGTCGGCCTCGGCCTGGCGGCGGCGCTCGGCCAATTGCTTCTGGGCTTCTTCCAGGTCTTTCTCGGCATGCTCGGCCTGGTCCTGGGCGGCGCCGCCGTCTCCCTGACTGCCGGCGGCCTGCGCCTGTTCCATCTTGCCGGCGGCGCCGGCCGTGCTGCGACCGGCCTTTTCGGCTTGCAGGCGTTCCAGGCGGCGCGAGAGGCGCGCGGCCTTTTCGGCCAGTTGCTTTTGCTCGCGCGCCAGGCGTTCGAGTTGCTGCTTTCGCTCGGCTTCAGGCAGGTCCGACTTGGCGATGTCTTCCATCCGCTTGCGCAGCCCGCGCTGCTCGGTCCGCAGCTTTTCGAGTTCTCGCTCGCCCTCGCGCAATTGTTCGACCAGCCGGCTGAGCTGCTGCTCGCGACGGTTGGAGAGCGTGGCCAGCAGCTCGTCGAGCTGTTTGCCGATCTGCGCTTGTTGCTGGCCCGCCTGGCCCAAGCGGTTTTGTTCGAGCTGCCGGCTCGATTCGCGCATCTGGCTGCTGATGCCCTGTTGCTGGGCCTGGTGCAGTCCGTCGGCAATCGTGGCCGAAGCCAACGGGTCGCTGGCCTTGAGCGACTCGCTCATCTGCGACATCTGCTGTTGGGTCTTGTCGAGCCGGCGGCTCAAATCGGACTGCTGCGCCGCCAGCTTCTTGAGATCGGCCTGCTGCTGGGCGTCGAGATCCTTGAGCTCGCGCCCCAGCGTCTTCTCACCTAGTTCCTTGGTGGCCCGGGCGATATCGTCCTGCGCCTGGTGCAGCTGGGCGATCTCGCGGGCAAAGCGGCGGTAGTTATCCCACTGCGAGAGCTCGCTGACCATGCGTTCCAGCGAACCGACCACCTGGTCCTGATTTTCGGCGGCCTTGGCCAGCGCGTCGCGCTGTTGGGCGTCGGCAGCGCCTGGCTGCGCGTCGGCAGG
>CAZPED010000171.1:1864-6998 GCA_964585335.1 uncultured Planctomycetaceae bacterium
TTGGTCAGGCTGGTCAGCGCGCGCTCCACCTCGCCGAGGTGCTGCTGCGCGAGCCGCTCGAGCTCGCGGCCGATCGCGGTCATGCGCTGTTCCAGGTCGGGGCTGTCGACCCGATTGTTCCGCAGGTCGTCCAGGAAGTCGGCAATCTGGGCCGGAATGCCCTCGCTGGGGCTGGTCAGCGTGCGTTTCACTTGCCGCTGGTTGAGCTCGGCCGATTGGGCCTGATCGACGTCGGGCTTTTGCAGCCGGCCGACCTTTTGCAATTGGATTTCCAGCGCGCGGGTTTGCGAACGGGCATCTTGCTGCAATTTGAGCACGCGCTGCAGCTCGCCAAAGATCAGCGTCTGCCGCTGAGCGAGGCGCTCTTCAAGTTCGGCGGGGGTAATGACGTTGATGCGGCGGACCGTGCTCTTGCCCGACTGCGGCAGGTAGTCGCCGGCCGTGGCCCACAATGTCAGCTGGGTTCCGGGGGCCAATTGCAAGGGTTCGAGCTGCCAGCGATGTTCAATCAACTGGCTTTCGCCCAATTGACTGGAAAGCAACAGGCCAGGCGCATCGCGCGGGGCGACGCGCTCGGGACCGGCAAACAGCGGCAGGGCGAAATCCTCGACGTCGGTGCGGTCGGATCGCGCGTGGTGCAACGCCACTTCGCGAATGGCCAGGTCGTCCTTGACGGCAATCCGCAGCGGCACCTCGCCGCGGGCCGTGACAAAGATATTGCCGGCCGGCTGTTCGATGGTGACCGTGGGCACCTGGTCGGCGATGGCGCGAATGTCCCAGCGGTCGTCGGCGCCGCCGACCAGTCCTTCGGCGTCGGTCAGCTCGATCCAGTAGGGTCCCGATTTGTCGACGACCAGCGGCTCGGCGGCGTCGGCAGCCAACTCGAAGCCGTAGCCACCCTGCGCGATGCCCAGGGCAATCGTAGTGCCCGACTCGCAATGCGCCGCGGCGGCGCGGAGCTTTTTGGTGGCGGTACCCTTCAGCGCCACGCGCGTGCCGCGCAGGGCCACGATGTTGCGCTCGCTGGTCTCGACCGGCAAGCCAGCATAGTCGGGCGGATGCAGCATGACCTGCAAGTCGGTCAGCCGCGGCGGCTCGACAACTTGCAAGTGAATCCAAGGCATTGACTGATCGTCGCCCCCCTCGGCCCGATACCAGAATGGCCGCGCCACGGCGTCCTTCCGCGCGACGAGCGTGCCGTTGAGCAGCTGCATCGGCTCCGATTCGAGCGGCGCGTCGCCCTCGGCGGAATCGTAGCGGTAAAAAATGCGGGCCTCGTCGGGCAAGACGTGCTGCGAATCGCTCAGCAGCTCGACCTCGAATGGCTGGCCCACGGCCAGCCGGGTGGGCGCGTTGCGAAACTGCACGCTGTAGTAGCGCGGCCAGGCGTCGTCGCCCAGGGGGCGCAGCAGTCGCGCCAGCGCGATGCGCGTATTCGTGGGCGCGGTAATCGCCAGCACCAGCGCCGCCAGCAGCGTGAGGCCGCCGGCCACGAGTGCCCGCTGCGTGGGGCGGCGCTCGAAGATCTGGGAAAAGTCGAGCGGTTCGGCCGCGGCGGCGGTTTGGTGAATGACGGCGCGACGCAGGGCGATGGAGCCTGCCTGGACGTCGATTTCGCCCTGGCGGAGAAACTCGATCGTGCTGGCCAACCGGTCGGCCAACAGCGGAAAGCGGCGTTCGACGTGGCGAGCCAGCTGCACGTCGCTGGGCGACGAACTCCGGAGCGGCCGCCAGTAGCGCACAATGGTCCAGCCCAGCACGCCCAGCACGACAAGCGTGGCGATGACGCGCAGGCCAGGATCCTGAAAGCGAATCGAGTAGTCGGCCAGGCAAAGCACGAACACGACGCCAACGAGCCACGCCAGGCTCCAGCCGAGGGCGTAAAGCACACGCAGCCGCAGGGCCTGGCGGCGGACCTGGTCGATTTTTGCTTCCAACGGGTGGGCCATATTTCCAGCTCCCTCCGTGCAGCTGCCTGCGGCGGACCGGACCAGCGCACGTCGACGAGCATGCGCCCGACGCGCACGGATCGGTCGCCGGTATTATAACATTCCCTTACGTTTACGTAGAATCCATTCGCTCGTGATCAGGCCCAGGAACGTGGCCAGCAGCCACCACTGGTTCCACAGCACCTTGGGGGGCAAGGTCTCGATGGGCACTTGCCGCCCGGGTGGTAGTTCTTCGAGCAGCCGGTCGACGGTATTGATGCGATAGAATCGGCCGCGGGTTTCGTCGGCAGCCCGTTTGAGCTCGGCGGCGTCCATTTGCACGGTTTCCAGCTCGCCGGGGGGCGCCACGACGCTGAAGTCGGCGGCCGGCGCATTTCCTTCGAGCGCTGGCGCGGCCAGCCAGGCGTGATAGGCGCCGTCGGCCAGATCGCCCAGCGTGGCCTCGAACACGCCGCGGTTGACCGCGTTGCGGTCGAGCTTGAAGCGGCGGTTGCCGGCCCCCTCGTGCTCCACGACCACGGCCACGCCGTCGTCTTCGACCGGAGCTGCCCGCTCGTCGATGAACCGCACGCGGAGGCGAATCGGCTCGCCACGGCGATACTCGCGGCGGTCGGCCGTCAGTTCGACGGCGCCGTCCTTGCCCAGCAGTTTCGAGCGGCTGAGGTAACGCACGGTCTGAATCCAATAGCGGGCAAAGTAAATGTCGCCCACGCGAAATCGCCACCGCCAGGTTTCGTCGGTGCCATGAAACAGCACCTTGCCGGCGCCGTAGTACTGCATCAGAAAGACGGGCAGCCGACGGCCGTCGGGCGCGGTGCGGGTGGGATGTTCGGCCAGCACGCGAGCCGCGGGCTTGACCTGCGGCGCATCGAGCAACCAGAACAGCGGCGGAAACTCGCGCCAAATGCGCGCCGTGTCGGCGGCCGTGTCGCCCAGTTGCATCTGCGGGCTGCTCAACCCCAGGTCCGTGGGCTCGACGACGTAGCCTTCTTCGGTCCCCTGCCCCGGGTCGGGCGCGGCCGCGTCGGCCAGTTCGATGGGAAACAGCGGTTCGAGCGGCGAGCCGCGGTAGGCCAAGGGGGTGTATTGAGGTCCGGCGAGAAAGGCCACGCCGCCCCCTTTCTTTTCCACGAACTCGGCCAGGTTGGTCATCACGCTGGCACTGAGGTAGGCGGGGTTGACGTCGCCGAAGATCACGACGTCGAAGGCGAATAGGTCCTCGCGACGGACCGGAAAGCCGCGCAAGGCGGACTGATCGAGTTCGGCGTATTCCAGGTCGGCGTCTTGCAGCACGGTTTTCAATTGCACGGTGCTGTCGCGCTCGAGCATGTTCTTCAGGTAGCGGAACTCGTAGTTCGGATAGGCTTGCACCAGCAGCACCTTGATTTGTTCCTTGCGCACGCTGACCAGGCGCTGCTGGCGATTGTTTTCTTTCTGCGCTTCTTCGTCCTGCGTGGGCACCTCGACGACGTACTCGAATTGCCCCACCTGGGTCGGCCGGTACGGGAGCTGCAACCGCTGCGGCTTGCCGTCCTCCTCGATGCGCACTTTCATTTGCGCCAGCGGCGTGGACTGATCGCGCTCGCGGAGGACGACGTCGACCGTTTTGCCGGCAAAGCCCCGCGCGGTGAGCTTGAACTCGAAGTTGACCACGTCGTCGACGAACACGACCTCGTCGACCAGCAGATCGGCCAATTCCAGGTCGACGACCGGTCGCTCGCTGCCCAGCCCCACGGTAAACAGCGGCACGCCCCGCTTGCGGGCATAGCGGGCCGCGGCGGCCAGCGGCTCGCCGTCGGTGTTAATGCCGTCGGTGAGCATGACGATCGCGGCCGGCGGATTGCCGCGCAAATCGCCCAGCACGTAGCGCAGGCCGGCGCCCAGGCGACTGCTCGGGCCGTGCGGCTGCAAATCGACGACTGCCTGGCGCAACTGGTCGAGCGTGCCGGCCTGGGGCCGCGCGGCGTTGGATACGAAATACAACTTCAGCCGATAGCGACGCTCGATGGCCGACAGCAAATCGTTGCGCGGGTCGAGCAGCAGGCTCTTGGCCAGGTGGAGCCGGGTCCCCCCTTCGAGTTCGGCCGATTGCAGACGATTGGCGATGACGGATTGCAGCTTCTTGTCGTCATAACGATCGTCGATGCCCATGCTGGCCGAATCGTCGACCAGCACGGCCACGGTCGGCAGGCCCGTGCGCCGCAGCGAAAGGGTGAACTCGGCGATCATCAGCAGCACGATGACCAGCAGCGACAATCGCAGAGCAACGAGCGTGGCCTTGAGCAACCGGCCGGCCGAAGTGGCTTCGCGGCTGTAACAAAACGTGACCAGGGCCACGACGAACACGGCAAACAGTAACGTGGCCCAGGGCGCCCAGGTCCAGGTGTTTTCGAGCGTCCAGAGCGTGCCCTCGCCGGGGCCGGCGGCGTCGATGCCGAGCCAGGATTGCAGCCAGTTGGGCAGAATTCCACTCATCGCGACGGACGTCCAAACCACCAGGCGAGGAACGTTTCTCCGAGCAGCAGCCCCAGCACCGCATAGAGCAAGGGCTTGTGCAAACCGCTGCGCGTGCCGATTTGCGGCGCGTCGCTGTCGTCGCCGCTCGTCTGACCGTAGAGTGTGAACTCTTTGGGCAGTTCGTCGGGGGCGAGCTTCGCCAGGTCGCTTTCGGCCGTGTTCAGATTCACCGCGTACAGCTCCTCGTGGCGGGCCGGCAGTTCGAGCTGCGCGCGGTAGACGCCGCTCAGCCGGGTATCGTTATAGGTCCAGCGGCCCCCTTGGGGGTCGACCACCGGACGAACCTCTTCGGTCGCGCCGCTGGGGGCCATCAGCTGGATCGGCCGCCGCGCGGCCTGGGGATCGAGCGTGTCGCCGATCGACTGGCCGACTTCGACGTTGTGTTGCCCCATCCGGCCTCCCGCTGCGCGCGCCAGCAGCTCTTGCACCAGCGGCACGTAGCTGGGCCAGGCAGGCATCGTGGTCCAAGGTTGCCGGGTGGCCGGATCGATCGACGACAGCGAGCCCTCGGTGGCCACCAGGATCGAGCGCCCGCGGCCGATCGCTTCTTCGACAATGGCCGGGTCGCCACCGTCGAACGCCAGGGCCACGATGGCACCTTCCTGCGGCGCCAAACGAAAGTAGCGATAGACCGGCGTGGTCAGCAGGCCCGCTTGCTCGCGCCCCTG
>CAZPED010000172.1:0-6980 GCA_964585335.1 uncultured Planctomycetaceae bacterium
GCGAATACCTGATCCGCCGCTTGCAAGACTACGGCATCGGCCACGTGTTCGGCATACCGGGTGATTACATCCTGCAGTTTTACACGCTGCTCGACGCCAGCCCGATTCAGGTAGTGACCACCACGCGCGAGGACTGCGCCGGCTTTGCCGCCGACGCGTATGCCCGCGTACACGGCATGGGCGCGGCGTGCGTCACCTATTGCGTGGGCGGCCTGAGCCTGTGCAACAGCGTGGCGGGGGCTTATGCGGAAAAGTCGCCGGTCGTGGTGATTACCGGCTCGCCCGGGCTGCGCGAGCGGCACAACAATCCGCTGTTGCATCATCGCGTGCGCGACTTTCGCACGCAGTTCGACGTATTCGAAAAGCTCTGCATCGCTTGCACCGAGCTGCACTACCCGTTGATCGCATTTGCTGAAATCGACCGGGTGCTAGCGGCGTGTGCCCGCTACAAGCGACCGGTCTACATCGAAATTCCGCGCGACATGGTGGGCGTGGTGCCCGAAATGCCGCACCGCTTCGTGCAGCCGCAGTTGGCCAGCGACCCCGACGTGCTGGCCGAAGCCGTGGCCGAAGCCGAGCGCTGGTTGAATCATTGCAAGCGGCCGGCCATTGTCGGCGGCGTGGAGATTCACCGCTTTGGCCTGCAAGACGATCTGCTCAAGCTGGCCGAAGGCTCGCGAATTCCGATCACGACCACGATGCTCGGCAAGAGCATCATCCCGGAAACGCATCCGCTGTTCGTCGGCTTGTACGAAGGCGCCATGGGCAACGACGAAGTCACCCGTTTCGTCGAAGAGAGCGATTGCCTGCTGTTGCTCGGCACGTTCATGACCGACATCAACCTTGGCATCTACACGGCCAATCTCGATCCGGCCAAGTGTATTTACGCCACCAGCGAGCAATTGCGGATCCGGCATCACCACTTTCACAACGTGCTTTTGCACGACTTCATTCGCGAGCTGGCGGCGCGGCGGCCGCAGCCGCCGCGGCGGCCCATTCCCTGGGTGCGCAACCTGGCCAGCGACAAGTTCGTGCTCGAGCCCGAGGCGCCGCTGCGCGTCTCGCGCGTGATGGCCCGGCTGAACGAATCGCTGACCGACGAGACGGTGGTGATCGCCGACATTGGCGATTCGCTGTTTGCCGCCACCGAGCTGGTGATTCGCGGCCGGACCGAGTTCCTCAGCCCGGCGTACTACACGTCGATGGGCTTTTCGGTGCCCGCGGCCCTGGGCACGCAAGTGGCCCGCCCCGACTTGCGCACCGTGGTGATCGTCGGCGACGGGGCGTTCCAGATGACCGGCGCGGAGCTTTCGTCGCTCATCCGCAACAAGTTCCCCACGATCGTGATCGTGCTTGATAACGGCGGCTATCTGACCGAACGGTTTTTGCATCCGGGCGAGTACGCCTTTAACGACGTGCAACCCTGGAAGTACCACAAATTGCCCGAGGTGTATGGCGGCGGCAAGGGCTACGAAGTGCGCACCGAGGCGGAATTCGACGCCGCCCTGCGCGAGGCCTGGGCCGACACCAAGAACCTCAGCCTGATCCAGGTGCGGCTCGATCGGCTCGATCACAGCATGGCGCTCGAACGCCTGACCGAAAAACTCAGCAAGCGGGTTTAGCAGCCAGCGCAGTGCCGCGACCGGCCCCGCTGATATCAATTCCCCCGACAGCGACAGGACCCATGGCAGGAAGCCCGCAGGTCGTCATTCTCACAGGAGCTTCGAGCGGCATCGGGCGCGCCCTGGCGCTCGAATTGGCCCGGCGCCACGGGCGGCTGGTGCTGGCTGCCCGCGACCGGGCGCGGCTCGACGAAGTGGCCGCACTCTGCCAGGCCCAGGGGGCCGAAGCGCTCGTCGTGCCTACCGACGTCACCGTCGAGGATCAGTGCCGAAAGCTGGCCGACGAAGCCACGGCACGGTTCGGGCGCGTCGACGTGCTCATCAATAACGCCGGCCGGGCCATGTGGTCGCGGTTCGACCAGCTCGACGACCTGCGCGTGATCGAGGAGGTCATGCGGTTGAACTTCTTTGGCGGCGTCTATTGCACCCGACACGCGCTGCCGGCACTCAAGCAGTCGCGGGGACTGATCGTGGCCATGGCCAGCATCTCGGGGCTGCTGGGCGTACCGATGCTCAGCGGCTACGCCGCCAGCAAGCACGCCGTGATTGGTTTCTACGAGTCGCTCCGCATCGAGTTGGAGCGTAGCGGTGTGGGCGTGACAATCATTGCCCCCGACTACGTGCAATCCGAGATTCTCGACCGCGCGCTGGATGCGCACGGCAAGCCGCTGGCACACAGTCCGCTCGACCAGCGCAAGATGCTCACGGCCGAGGCCTGTGCCCGCCGGGTCGTCAAGGCGATGGACCGGCGTGAGCGGCTGGTGCTCACATCGTTTCGCTCGGCGGCCGCCCGCTGGGGGCAGCTCTTGGCCCCTAAACTGGTCGATTCGATCACCGCGGGGGTGCAGTCGGGCTAGCAATCGGTATTGGGCCGTTTTAACCGCTGGGGTTAAGATTTCAGCCCTCCGAGGACTTACCGCTTCGGCCAGAGTTTCGAGCACCGCACGAAAACCCACTGACGTTAAGGTCGCTGATGTCCGCCGACGTTGTTACGCAGCCTCGCATCTTGATTGTCCGACTGAGCGCGATTGGCGATGCCCTGCACGGTTTGCCGGTGCTGGTCGCCCTGCGCGACGCGTTTCCCCAAGCCTTCCTGGCCTGGGCGATCGAAGGCCGCGCGGCCAGCTTGCTCGAAGGCCACCCGGCGCTCGACGAGTTGATCGCCTTGCCGCGCCGCTGGCTCAAATCGCCACGCACGGTGCTCAACTTGCGTCGCCGGCTCAAGGCCTTGCGTTTCGACGTCACGATCGACGTGCAGGGACTGAGCAAAAGCGCCATCGCGGCCCGGCTGTCGGGCGCCCCCCGGCGGATTGGCTTTGCCGGGGCCGAAGGCCGCGAAATCAGCCGCTGGCTGAATAACGAACTGGTGCTGCCGAGCAAAACGCACGTGGTCGATCGCAACCTGGAATTGCTCGGACCGCTGGGTGTTCACAATCCGCAAGTTCGCTTCGACCTGCACGATGCTCCGGCCGATGCCCAAACCGCCGAGCGCATCGTCGCCAACCTGGGGCTCGAGCGGTTTGCCATCATCAATCCTGGCGCGGGCTGGCCCTCGAAGCTTTGGCCGACCGACCGCTACGCCGCCGTGGCGCGCCATCTGAGCGCCAAGCATGAACTGCCGTCGCTCGTGGTCTGGGCCAATCCGGCCGAGCGGCAAATGGCCGAACAGATTGTCGCCTGCTCGGGCGGCCGCGCCGTGCTGGCTCCCGATACCACCCTGGGCCAACTGGCGGCCCTGGCGCGGCGGGCCGAGCTGTTTGTCGGCTCCGACACGGGGCCGTTGCATCTGGCCGGTGCCGTGGGCACCTGCTGCGTGGGTCTCTACGGTCCCTCGCCGCTCGATCGCAACGGGCCCTACGGTCCACAACACGTGGGCCTCCAGAAAATTCGCCTGCCGGGTTCGAGCCGCGAGCGCCGGCAAGCAGGCCCCGAATCGATGCAAGCCATCTCGATCGCCGACGTCTGCGAGGCCTGCGAGCAGGTGCTGGCAAGGCGCCGCCCCGCCAGGCTCTCGGCCTAGCGCGTGTGGCTTGAAAGCCGCTCAACGCTGGAAGACGTAATCGCCCCTAGGGCTTGGGCTGCTTACCCGAGGCGTACAGATACGGGTTCAACGTCGGATCGTTGTACATCTTGAACTGGAAGTAGACCTTCAGCCGCTTGCGGCCGGCGAAGATGTCGTCGAGCAGTTCGGCCAGGCTTTGCGACAGGTCGCGGTGCTGCTCGGCCAGCACCTCCAAGCGGCTCCGGGCCTTGGCGCGATGCTCATCGCTGGCGTCGGCCCTGTCGGCCTGCTCCTGCATGTGGTAACGCCGCAGCGCCAGAATCGACAGCCGGTCGATCGTGCTGCCGGGGGTCTCGGTGTTCTGCCGCGCGCCGGCAATGGGCACCATGTTCTGCGCGGCCAGCTGCCGCAGCAGATCGGCGTCGAGCTGTTCGATGGCGTCGTTGCGCTGCTGGTTGAAGCGGTCAATGGCCCGCTTGACCGCGGCAATCTGGTCGTCGCCCACGTTCGGG
This sequence comes from uncultured Planctomycetaceae bacterium, assembly GCA_964585335.1. Taxonomy (GTDB): domain Bacteria; phylum Planctomycetota; class Planctomycetia; order Pirellulales; family PALSA-1355; genus CAZPED01. The sequence continues at coordinate 4,137 of CAZPED010000172.1, forward strand.
CTGCGGGCCACGTCTTCCTCGTGCCAGAGCTGGTAGTTGTAGCTGTGCTGCTGGCAAACCAGGTGCAGAAAGCCCGTATAGGGATTGGCGATGGCCTGCTGATGCCACAGGGCCACTGTGTGGGCCTGCAACTCGGTGATTTCACGAACGTCAATCATGGCACTTTTTGCACTCGTTTCGAGACAGCGGGAACCGAGGCCAGAGCCAATCGGCCGGGCCGGCCAATTCTAGTGCTGGGCCGCCGTCATGCACAGGCGGACCGCGCCGGGCCGGCAACGACTGACCTAGGCCCCATGCCAGCCCCGATCTAAAATAATACGATGCCCAGCCACGCGGAGACTCCCATGACCAAACCCTCCGGCCAGACACTGCTGCTGGCGGCGGTGATTGCCGGAAGCTGCCTGCTGGCGGGCTATCTGCTCGTGTTTCATCAGGCGGGGAACACGGCGGCGGCCGCTTCGGCCTCGCCGCTCACGCTGGAAGACATTCCCTTTAACGGCCAGCGGGCCTACGAGTATCTGCAAGCTATTTGCGAGCTGGGGCCCCGCATCTCGAACAGCAAGCCGATGCACGCGCAGCAACTTATGCTGCAAGAACACTTCCAAAAGCTGGGCGCCAACGTCCGCTGGCAGAAGTTTCGCATCCGGCACCCGGAAACCGGCAATCCGGTGCCGATGGCCAACCTGATTGTCGAGTGGCACCCGGAACGTCGTGAGCGGATTCTGCTCTGCACGCACTACGACACGCGGCCGTTTCCCGATCAGGACCCCGTCAATCCGCAGGGGCCATTCCTGGGCGCTAACGACGGCGCCAGCGGCACCGCGCTGCTGATGGAACTGGGCCACGCGATGCCCGACCTGGAGGGTCAGCTGGGCGTCGACTTCGTGTTCTTCGACGCCGAGGAATTCATCTTGCAGGACAAGCGCGACCCGTACTTCGTCGGGTCCGAGTATTTTGCCACGAACTACGCCAGCCGGCGGCAGCCGTTCACTTACCGCTGGGCGGTGCTGCTCGACATGGTGGCCGACGCCGACTTGCAAATCTATCCCGACAACCAGAGCATGTCGTGGCCCGATAGCCGGCCCCTGGTCGAGCAGATTTGGGGCGTGGCCCGGCGGCTGGGCGTGCGCGAGTTTTCCATGAGCCGCCGCTGGGAGGTGCTCGACGACCACGTCAAACTGCACAATATCGCCAAGATTCCCAGTTGCGACATCATCGACTTCAACTACGCACCCTGGCACACCCAGGCCGATTTGCCGGCCCGGTGTTCGGCCTTGTCGCTGGCCAAGGTGGGCTGGGTCGTGCAAGAATGGTTGAAGACGGCCGTCAAGAAAAAGTAGCCGGCCGCCCAACCGGATCGGCCGGCACGGCCTGGCGACCCCCTGAGTCGTCCACCGCGAGGGATTTCAACCGCCCATGGATACGTTCTCCGCCTGTGTGGCGCTCGGGCCACTGGCAATTTACCTGCTGCTGCTCGGCTGGATCAACCTGGCGCGCCGGCCGCTCGTGGTCAGCGGCACGCGCGAAACGCTCTCGCTGGGGCTGGCCGTGATGGGGCTGGCCATCTTGGGGCCCATGCAATTGTTCATGCCGCAAGAGGCCGCCGGCCAGTTTGGCCCACTGGTCTGGCTGCTGCTGATCAGCTTCTACGTGCTCTGCCTGACGCTTGTCATTCTGCTCAGCCGCCCGCGACTGGTCGTCTATAACGTCTCGCTCGAAAACCTGCACACGGCCTTGAACGATGCCGCCAGGCGAATCGATCCCGATGCGCTGTGGGCCGGCAGCGCGCTGAGCATGCCGCTGGCCCGCATTCATTTGCAGGTCGAGAATTTCGCGCCACTCTCGAACGTCTCGCTGATTGCCACCAGCGACAACCAAAGCGGCACCGGCTGGCACAGGCTCGAAGGGGCCCTGCGGTCTTCGCTGCGTGACACGCCCGCGGCGCAACCTTCGCACGGATTCTGGCTGGTCGTCTGGGCGTTGCTCATCCTGGGAGCGCTGGGCTATTGGGTCATCGACGATCCGCACACGATTGCCCAAGGCGTCGAGCGCATGCTGGCGCCGTGATGCGTTGACGCAGTGCTACTTCTGGCTGTCGCGCAGCGCCTTCTTCGCCTGGCGTTCGGCCACGGCGGCCGCCTGCCCGGCTTCGTCGAGCAGCGTGAAGCAAACGCGGTAAGCCTGATAGCCGGAGGCCAACTCCCGCGCGTAAAGCGTGCGCAGCTCATGGCGTAGCGACTCGGCCGACGCAAAGCCGTCTGGCCGGGCATCGTCGTCGGTCAGTACCGCAATGTTTACCGGGTCGACCGAGAGGACGTGGATGTAGCCGGCGCCGGGAATGTAGCTGCGCTGCCCGGCGCGCATCCGCCGCGCGTTCCAGAGGCGAATCGTTTGTGTTTTCTCGCCCGCGCGAATCGCCGCCAGGAATTTCTTTTTGAACAAGAGCACGCGAGCTTCCTCGACGGCGGGCCTAGTTCTGGGCGGGGGCTGTCTTGGCGTCGAGCCACTGGCTGGCCGCCACGGCCAGCCGCACCACGGCCGTGGGATTCTCGTCCCAAATCGGCGCCGCGGTACGCAACGCCCGCTCGGCCCGCGCCAGGTAGTCGCGCTGGCCCGTGGCTTGGGCCAGGTACACCAGGTTCGAGGCGGAAACCGAGTTGCCGGCCGGCGTCGCATTGTCGACGGGCATTTTGCTGCGGGCAATCAGGGTCTCGTGCAACGTGGAGGTGTAGAAGAAGCCGCCCACGCGATCGTCCCAAAACAAGTCCAGTTGGGCCTGCATCAACCGGTCGGCCTGCTTTAGCCACCGGTCATCGCCCGTGGCCTGGTGCACGGCCGCACCTA
>CAZPED010000173.1:0-6972 GCA_964585335.1 uncultured Planctomycetaceae bacterium
ATTGGCTCGATGCGGCGCGTTACGCCGATACGCACGGCATTCACTTCGACAACTACCGCGAGATGTGGACGTATCGCGACTGGGTGATTGGCGCGTTCAACCGCAACCTGCCGTTTGACCAGTTCACAATCGAGCAATTGGCCGGCGACTTGTTGCCCGGCCGCTCGCTCGATCAGTTGATCGCCTCGGGCTTCAACCGCTGCAACATGACGACGAACGAGGGGGGCGTGATCGCCGAAGAGTACCTGGTGCTGTACACGCGCGACCGCACCGAGACGGTTTCGCAAGTGTTCATGGGGATGACGGCCGGCTGCGCCGTGTGCCACGACCACAAGTTCGATCCGCTCACGCAGCGCGAGTTCTACGAGATGGCGGCCTTCTTCAACAACACGACCCAGGGCGCGATGGACGGCAACATCAAGGACACGCCGCCGATCATCGTGGTGCCACCGGTCGAAGATCGCCAGACTTGGGAACAATTGCCCGGCAAGCTGGCCGCCGCCCAACAACAGATCGATGCGCGGCGCGCCGGAGCACGCGGCGATTTCGACGCTTGGGTGGCCAAGGCCGCCAAAGGCGCGCTGCCGACCGCGCCGGTAACTGCGGGGCTCGTATTCCATGCTCCGCTGGGCGAAGGCGCCGGCGACGCGCTCGCCGCGGCCGTTAGCGGCGAAGTGCGGCAGCTGCCCGTCAGCGGCCAGGTCGCCTGGGAAGCCGGCTTTACCTCTTCAAAAGCGTTCAAGAGCCGCCCGGAAACGAACGTGGCCGTCACCGACGTAGGCGACTTCGAGAAAGATCAGCCGTTCACCTGTAGCGTGTAGATCAAGGTGCCGCGCGAAGGCCTCAGCGGCGCCGTGCTGGCCCGGATGGACGATGGCGACGGGTATCGCGGCTGGGACCTGTGGCTCGACAATGGCCGTCCGGCTTCGCACATCGTGCACAAGTGGCCGGAAGACGCGGGGAAGGTGATCGGCAAGCAGACGCTCAAGCCCGACAAGTGGCACTACGTCACGGTGTCGTACAACGGCAGCGGCAGTGCCGACGGTGTGAAGATCTACGTCGACAGCGAACAGCAGAAAGTCGAGCTGGCCGCCAACTCGCTGAAGAATTCGATTCGCACGAGCGTGCCCTTCAAGCTGGCCCAGCGCAACGCCAGTGCCCGGGTCGACGACCTGGCCATCCAAGATCTGCGAATTTACAACCGCGTGCTCGAGCCGGCCGAGATCCAGCAGTTGGCCAGCGCCACGCGCGCTGCCTATCTGGCGGCCAAGCCCGCCGAGGGGCGCACGGGCAGCGAGACCGAAGAGCTCTACGGCTGGTGGCTGGAAAAGGCCGACCCCACATCGCAGCAGCTCGTGCAGCAGAAGCGAGCACTCACGGACCTTGAAGCGGCGATCAAAGCCCGCTCGACGATCGCCCACGTGGCCAACGAGAAGAGCGACTCGGCGATGGCCTTCGTGCTGTTCCGCGGCGAATACGACAAGCGGCGCGACCAGGTATCGGCCGACACGCCCGACATTCTGCCCCCCTTCCCCGCCGATCTGCCGCGAAACCGCCTGGGCTTTGCCCAATGGCTGTTGCGGCCCGAGCATCCGCTGACCGCGCGGGTGACGGTCAATCGCTTCTGGCAGGAAGTGTTTGGCCAAGGGCTGGTGCGTACGACGGGCGAATTTGGCGTGGGGGGGGAATTGCCCACTCATCCGGAACTGCTCGATTGGCTGGCCGTCGAGTTTCGCGAGACGGGCTGGGACGTGAAGCGATTGTTCCGCCTGATGCTGCTGTCGTCGACTTATCGCCAGAGCGCGGCGACCACGCCGGAAAAGGTCGAGAAGGATCCACAGAACCGGCTGCTGGCCCGTGGCCCGCGGTTTCGCATGGACGCCGAGATGGTTCGAGACTACGCGCTAGCGGCCAGTGGTTTGCTGGTGCGCAAGCAAGGCGGTCCAAGCGTGCGACCTTATCAACCCGAGGGGGTGTGGGAAGCCGTGGCGATGATTGGCAGCAACACGCGTGACTACAAGGCCGACCAGGGTGAGAACCTGTATCGTCGCAGTTTATACACGTTCTGGAAGCGGGCCGCTCCGCCGGCCTCGATGGATATCTTTAACGCTCCCAGCCGCGAGGTGTGCACGGTGCGACGCGAGCGCACCAACACACCGCTGCAAGCGCTGGTGACGCTCAACGATCCGCAATTTATCGAGGGGGCGCGGCACCTGGCCGAGCGCGTGATTAAAGAGGGTGGCGCCGACGATGCCGCTCGGCTCGACTACCTGACCAGGCGGCTGATTGCCCGGCCGCTTTCGGCCGAGGAGCGGCCGCTGGTCGAAAACTCGCTGGCCACGCTGCTGGCGTATTACCGCGAGCACCCCGTCGACGCCAAGTCCGTGATCAGCGTGGGCGAATCGAAGCCCGATCAGAGCCTGGACGTGGCCACGGTGGCCGGCTGGACAATGCTGGCCAACGAATTGATGAATCTGGACGAACTGTTGAACAAGTAACCCCGACCGGCGCCCGCGGCGGGCCGGAACTGACGAAAACGAGCCGGGAGTCAACGATCATGCATCCGCTGTTCGAGGAATGGGTTCGCAGCGAAACGCGTCGGCAGTTCTTCCGCCGTGGCGCCAATGCCCTGGGCATGGCGGCGCTTGGCTCGCTGTTGCACGGCGACGTGGCCCGAGGGGCGACCGCCGAAGCGGCCGGCGGACCGGCACTCGGCCCGCACTTTCCCGGCAAGGCTAAGCGGGTGATTTACCTGCACATGGTCGGCGGCCCCTCGCAGATGGACTTGTTCGACTACAAGCCGCAGATGCAGGAATGGTTCGACAAGGACCTGCCCGACTCGGTTCGCATGGGCCAGCGGCTGACCACGATGACCTCGGGCCAGAAGCGGTTCCCGATCGCCCCGTCGAAGTTCAAGTTCGCCCAGCACGGCCAGAGCGGCATGTGGGTTTCGGAGCTGCTGCCGAACCTGGCCAAGTGTGTTGACGATATGTGCTTCATCCGCAGCATGCACACCGAGGCGATCAATCACGAGCCGGCCATCAGCTACATGCAAACCGGCAACCAGATTACCGGGCGGCCCTGCCTGGGCTCCTGGACGTCGTATGGCTTGGGCACGATGAACAAAGATTTGCCCACCTTTGTGGTGCTGGTGGCCAAGCCCACCAATACCGAACAGGTGCAAGCTATTTCGGCCCGGCTGTGGTCGGCCGGCTACCTGCCCGGCGAGCATGCCGGCGTGTCGTTCCGCTCGGGTGGCGACCCGATTCTGTACATCAACAATCCGCCGGGAGTGCCCACCGCGGTGCGCCGCAACACGCTCGATGGGCTCAAAGCGCTCAACGAACTGAACTATCGCCAGGTGGGCGATCCGGAAACCCACACCCGCATTCAACAGTACGAGCTGGCTTTCCGCATGCAGGCCAGCGTGCCCGAGTTGACCGACGTGGCCAGCGAGCCCGCCAGCACCTACGAACTGTACGGCGACGAGGCCAGGAAGCCGGGCACGTTTGCCCACACGGTGCTGCTGGCGCGGCGAATGGTCGAGCGCGGGGTGCGGTTCATCCAGGTGTACTTGAACAACTGGGACACGCACTCGAACGTGGCCGGCCGGCTGCCCGACCAGTGCCGCGACATCGACCGGCCGTGCTACGGTCTGATCAACGACCTGAAGGCGCGGGGACTACTCGACGAGACGCTGATCATTTGGGGCGGCGAGTTCGGCCGCACCATTTACTCGCAAGGCGGACTGAGCAAGGAGAACTACGGCCGCGACCACCATCCGCGGTGCTTCACCATGTGGATGTGCGGCGGTGGGGCCAAGGGGGGCGCCATTTACGGCGAGACCGACGACTTCAGCTACAACATCGTCAAAGACCCGGTCCACATTCACGACTTCCACGCCACGGTGCTGCACCTGCTCGGCTTCGATCACGAGCGGTTCACCTACAAGTTCCAAAGCCTGGACCAGCGGCTGACCGGCGTCGAGCCGTCGCGGGTGATTAAAGAGCTATTGGCGTAGGCCGGTGGGCGACGGGCTGAGGAATCGCGGCGGAACCGCGCCCTGACAGTTGCGGCGGTCCGCACGGTCACCGTACCAGATTCTCCTGGACGTACCGGTTCACTGATTGGACAAATTGGGTTAAGCAATCCATAAGGTCTGCGTAGCTCATCGTTGGCCCATCAAGAATCACCTGACAGACCGTAAAGACGTTGCCTTTAGCGTCCATTAGCTCGGCAACGATCCGAACGATCTCTCCTCGCTCAAAACGAATTGAGAACGTGTCGCCGCCTCTGGAATAATCGATCCATCGACTCGCTGCTGGGCTCCACCAAGGGTTGTTCCGTCTGGCGAAACGAAACCCGCTAGCCGTCAACGCCGGCTCGATCTTATCGCGGATAAACGCGAGGAGTGCCCCTACATGCTTGATGGGTTTGGGGTCCATAACCACATCTTAAGAGTCTAAGGCAAGAACGCACAGGCTAGCCGGCACCAGTTGCGGTTGTCCCGCCGTCGGCGCTGGGTACGCCGCGCTGCTATACTTGCGGCATGTGGCCTAATACCACCGAAACGCAGCAATTGCTGGCGGCCGCGCGCGACGGCGACGACGCCGCGCGCAACCAGCTGCTCGAGCGCCATCGCGAGGCGCTGCGGCGGATGGTCGATTTGCGGATGGACCCGCTGCTCAAACGCCGCCTGGACGCCAGCGACATCGTGCAGGACGTGCTGGTCGAAGCTAACGGCCGGCTGGCCGATTATCTCAAGGCTTCGGGCATGTCGTTCCAGCTATGGTTGCGGCACCTGGCCAAGGACCGGCTGATCGACGTGCACCGCCGGCACCGCGTGGCCGCGCGGCGTAGTCTCGACCGCGAGCAATCGCTCGAGCCGGCCGACGACCGCTCGGCCCTCGACCTGGCCGAGCTGGTGCGCGACCGCGAGCTGACGCCCGCCGCGGCCGCGACGCACCACGAGCTCGAACAGCGCTTTCAGCAGGCGATCGAGCGGCTGGATGAAATCGACCGCGAAGTGATTCTGATGCGGCACTTCGAGCACCTTTCGAACCAGGAAACCGCCGAAGCCTTGCAGCTTTCGCAGCCAGCCGCAGCCATGCGCTACTTGCGGGCCATGCGCCGCCTGCGAACGCTGCTCGATGGGGACGAGCCCCAGGGTGAGTCGTGAGCGCATCGGGCGCCAAGCCGGCCGCGGACGCCAGCCAGCGCGATGAGCGACTGGCGCAACTGGCCGACGCCTGGGCCGAACAATTGCGGGCCGGCACGCCCCCCGACGTCGAGGCGACACTGGCCGCCCATCCCGACCTGGCCGACGAACTGCGCGGCATTTGTGCCGCCATGCTGCTGACCGACTGCGTGGCGGCCGGCGTGCGGGCGCAGGCGGGCGACCCGGCATCGTCGGCGCGCGATCGCTTGCGCACTCCGGGAGGCGACCAGCCGACGCTCGGCCAGCACGCCGGGCGCAGCGGCGAGGACGAAGCCCCCGGCACGTCGTTTGGCGATTACTTGCTCATCGAAGAACTGGGCCGCGGCGGCATGGGCGTGGTGTACAAGGCCTGGCAGCGCAGCTTGGGGCGCACCGTGGCGCTGAAGATGCTGCTGCGCGGGGCCACGCCCACCGAGGCCGACCTGGCACGTTTTCGGGCCGAGGCCGAGAGCGCCGCGCGGCTCGACGATCCGACGATCGTGCCGATTTACGAGGTCGGGCAGCACGACGGCCGCCCGTTCTTCACGATGAAGCTGGTCAGCGGCACGACGCTGGCCGAGCGGTTGGCGGCGGGGCCAATGACGGCGCACGAGGCTGCGCGGCTGCTGGAGCCAATTTGCCGGGCCGTACACTACGCGCACGAGCGCGGTGTGCTGCATCGGGATTTGAAGCCCTCGAACATCCTGATCGACAGCGAGGGGCGGCCACACGTATCGGATTTTGGGCTGGCCAAGCGGGTTGAAGCCGACCAGCCGCTGACCGTCACCGGCGCGGTGCTGGGCACGCCTTCGTATATGGCGCCCGAGCAGGCGGCGGGCAAGCGGGGCCGCGTGGGCCCGGCCAGCGACGTTTACAGCCTGGGGGCGATTTTGTACCAGATGCTGACCGGCCGCCCGCCGTTTCAAGCGGCCACCCCGGTCGAAACGGTGCTACTGGTCCTGGAGCAAGAACCGCTGCCGCCGCGGCTGGTCAATCCGCGCGCCGATCGCGAGCTGGAGATGATCGCGCTCAAGTGCTTGCAAAAGCCGCCCGATCTGCGCTACGCGTCGGCTGGCGCGCTGGCCGACGACCTGGCGGCCTTTCTGGCCGACGAACCCACGGCGGCCCGGTCGGGCATTTTCAGTTCGGTGCTGGCGCGGATGTTTCGCGAGACGCACCATGCCACGGTGCTCGAAAACTGGGGGCTGCTCTGGATGTGGCACAGCCTGGCACTGTTTGTCACCTGCCTGCTGACCAACTGGCTGGAGTGGCGCGGCGCGAAATCGCCCTGGCCCTACCTGATCTTGTGGACGGCCGGCCTGGGCACCTGGGCCGGCATCTTCTGGACGCTGCGGCGCCGCGGCGGGCCGGTGACGTTCGTCGAGCGGCAAATTGCTCACACTTGGGCGGCCAGCATGATCGCCATCGCGCTGCTGTTCGTCGTGGAGATGATCCTGGGGCTCGAAGTGCTGACGCTCTCCCCAGTGCTGGCGCTCGTCGGCGGCATGATCTTTCTGGTCAAAGCCGGCACGCTGTCGGGCGCGTTCTACGTGCAAGCCGTGGCGCTATTTGCCACGGCCATCGTCATGGCCATTTTGCAGCGCGAACACATACCGCTGGGCGTCACGCTGTTTGGCGCCGTCTCGGCGGGCTGCTTTTTCGTGCCGGGGCTCAAGTACTACCGGCAGCGTGCTGGCAACGAAGTCGCTTGAGCCCTGCCCCGCCGCCCCAGGGGGACGCGGCTCCAGCGGTCCCATAAGCGACCAGAGTGCGAC
>CAZPED010000174.1:0-6915 GCA_964585335.1 uncultured Planctomycetaceae bacterium
CCGCAGTTGGCCAGTGGCAGGATGCCCAGGCCCCCTCGGACACGGAGGTCCACTCGCATGACCGTTTCGCCGGACGCGGATCAGATTCGCACGATTGTCTTTCGCACCTTCCTCGAGCTGGACGTCGACGAAGATAGCCTCGACGACCTCGACGAGCGGATCATGCTCGACGGCGGACGCTACGTGGCCCGCAGCTATCGCGTGGCCGATCTGCTGGCCATGTGGATGATCGACGTGGGCCTGGTGCAGTTCTATGACAGCCAAGGCAACATGCTCCGCACGGTCAACGTGTTCGAAGAAATCGAACCGCAGCGGATGGCCGCCTAAGAGCGACGGCGCACGCGTGGCGGCGTGCCGCGCGACTATTGCATCGACTTGAGCAGCATGCTGGCCACGAGCAGACTGGCCGCCAGAACCAGCGGCGACAGCACGACCGTCACCAGCAGCTTCGAGTACTCGGGCAACTCGTCGGCCGGCAACAAAGCGGGAGCGTGTTGCAGGTCGGGCAGCGTCTCGTGCTCGGCCGAAGCCACGGGATCGGTCTTTTGCGAAAGCTGGCTGGGGCTGTCTTGCCCGGCCAGCGGCAAATCGTCGAACAGCCCTGGCTGCGTGTCGCTGAGCGAAGGAATCTGCGAGCGCTGCGCCGCGCCGGGCGAAGGCTGACTCAAACCGCTCGAGGGCACCGCCTCCGACGCCCAAGGGGCCAAGCGGCGAATGACTTCGTCGGCCGACTGAATGCGCTTCTGCGGGTTCTTCTCCATCATCGACGCAATCACGTCGATGAAGTCGTCGGTCAGCTCGAGATTGAACCGCCGCGGATTGAGCGGCGTGTCTTCGCAGTGCCGCATGGCCTTGTCGCGGCTGGTGCCGCCCGGGAAAGGCACCTTGCCGGTCACCGCGTAGTACAGCGTGCAGCCCAGCGAGTAGATGTCGCTGGCGGCCGTGAGCTTGGTGGGCGACGTGATGTGCTCGGGCGACAGGTAGTCGGCCGTGCCCACGATGCGTCCGGCGCGGGGATCGTCCAGGTCCTCGACACCCAGAAAGCTGGCCAGCCCCAGGTCCGAGACTTTCGTCTGGCCGCCGGGAGTTACCAGCAGGTTGCCAGGCTTCACGTCGCGGTGCACCAATCCCCGTGCATGCGCGTGCGCTAGCCCGCGGGCAGCTTGCGAAATGATCGTGGCGGCATCCTGCATCGAGAGTTTGCCGCGAGCGCGGACGAGCTTGCGCAAATCGGTGCCTGGCACGTACTCGGTCACCAGAAAGTAAACGTTGCCGTCGTGACCGGCGTCGAACGCGCGGACCAGGTTCTCGTGGTCGAACTGGGCCTGGGCGCGGATCTCGCGGGTAAAGCTGGCGATGGCCTCGGGCGTCGAACGATGGCGGGGCAAAACCTTGATCGCCACGACGCGTCCCATCAGGCGATGCTCGGCCTTGAACACCTGCCCCATGCCGCCTTGCCCAATGGCATCGAGCACGAGGTAGGGCCCGAGATTGAACTTCGAACGGCCGGCCTTGAGCTGTTCGGCCTGCCAGCGGTTCAGCCGGCCCAGCTCAACGAGCTTGGCCGCCAGTTCGTCGTCGGGAATCTCCAGCCAGGTGCCCACGGCGGAACTGGCCGCGCGAACGGCGGCCTCGGCCTCGAGGATTTGCTCAACGCTGAGCAATCCGCTGGCCAGGGCGGAACGACGAAATACGGTCAGGGGTAGATGATCCACGACAATCTCGGGCGTCTTACCAGGGACGCCATGCGGTGCCTATGCAGGATTGCCTAGGCCTGCAAAACCCGTGTGTCGCTACGTCAATTGTAAAACTTCCCTTTCCGTAATTGCTTACTAAATCATATCGCTTGCGAGTTGGCCAGTTAAAAAAGTCCATAATGCGCATATACGCAACAGAGTTTACCTTAGGTCGATTTGCTCCAGTGCGGCGAACCGCTCAATGTTTGTCGGCCGGCTGCACCCAGCGACGCCACACCGGCGGCGGTTCGGCCACAAGCTCCACCCGACCGCCCCCCACCGGATGTGCAATGACCAGGCGACGGGCATGGAGCGCCAAGCCCACGGGCCAGGCGGGGCCCTGGCCATATTTGGTTTCGCCCCACACGGGATGCCCCCGCGAGGACAATTGTAGGCGGATCTGGTGCTTCCGGCCCGTGTCGAGGGCAATTTCCAGCCAGCTGCCCCCGGTCACCTGGCCGAGAGTGCGATAGCGCAGCCGCGCTTCCTTGGCCCCCAGGGCAGTCGGATCGACTACGGCCATGCGTTCCCGGGGCTCGTCCTTGGCCAGCCAGTCGACCAGTTCGGCCGCTGGCGGCTGCACGCTGCCGGCAACCAGGGCCCAGTAGGTCTTTTCCACAGCGCGGGTGCGAAACTGCTCGGTCAGGCGCGCGGCGGCTTTCGACGTGCGGGCAAACAGCACTACACCCGAGGTGCCGGTATCCAAACGGCTGACAATTCCCAGGTAAACATTGCCCGGCTTGTGATACTTGCGCTTGAGATACTGCTTGGCCCACAGGGCCAGGCTGGGGGCGCCGGCGGCCACGCCCATCGTGGCCAGCCCTGGCGGCTTGTTGATGGCCAGCAAATGATTGTCTTCGTACAGAACGGTGATGTCGCCCGAGCGCATGGAAAATTACTGCCGAGAGATTTCAGGATCGGTCCGCCCGCAGCGCGGCTGGCGACCTGCCGTGCGAGGCTGCTATCCTAGCACATCATGGAAGCGAGCGCTGCTAAATTGATCCTGGCCAGCGGGTCGCCACAGCGGCGGGCCTTGCTCGCAAAGGCGGGCTACGCCTTCGAGATCATCGCGCCCAGCGAGCATGCCGAGTGCGGGGTGTGCAGCAAGGAGACGCCCGGCGAGCTCGTGGCCCGGCTGGCCTGGCAAAAGGCGGCCGACGTGGCCGAGCGGCTGGCCGCGCTTGACGCAATGAACCAGCAGCGCACCATCGTGGCCTGCGACACCGTGGCCGAGTGCCTGGGCCAGGTGCTCGGCAAGCCGCGCGACGCCGAGCACGCCCGGCAAATGCTCCAACTGCTGAGCGGACGCGAGCATCGCGTCTACAGCGGCTTGTGCCTGTGGCCGCTCGGTGGCGGCAAGCCGCAAGTGCGGGTCGAGCGCACCACGTTGCGAATGGACCCGCTCTCGGACGCGCAGATCTCCGAGTACCTGGACAGCCGCATGTGGGAAGGCAAGGCCGGAGCATTTGGCTACCAGGACCGCGCCGGCTGGCTGCACATCGCCGAGGGGAGTGAGTCGAACGTGATCGGGCTGCCCATGGAACTGTTGGCCACGATGCTGTCCGAGCTGCCAGGCTAAGCGGCCGACGTCTTGAGGTTTTTAGCCGGCAAAACCCGTTCCTTGAGCCAGAGTGGATCGATTTCCCCTACCCGTGGGGCCGCAAGAGCTTGCAGTTTGGGCCCGCGCAACGATAAGGTGGAATGAAGCGCCATCCAGCGCGCCCACGTCTCGAGAATCCCTGGCGGTTTTTTTGGCAGCCGGAACAGCCCCGCCCAGGCGACGTTGCGCCCAAGGCATGCAGCTTATGCTCGCGTATTTGGTGATTCGTGAAGGCTCGAAATGGGCCGACGTCTTTCGGCTCGTGCCGGGGCAGGCCGTCACGATTGGCCGCGCCCCCACGAACCAAATCGTCATCAAGGACGAGCGCTGCAGCCGCTGCCATGCCGAAATCTTCTTTTCCGAGGATCAATGGATCCTCCGCGATCTCGACAGCCGCAACGGCACCGCCGTGGCCAACACTCGGGTCCGTGGCGACTACACGCTGCAGGCTGGCGATATCGTGCGCATCGGCCAATCGCAGTTGCGGTTCGTGCACGACCTGTACAAGGCGTTCACGGAAATCAATAACCCGGTGTTCGACGAGCTGGGCGACCTGCCCGAGGCCGACGACGCCACGATTACCGCGCCGCCGCTGCCGACCGAGGAGCCATCGGTCGACGACTCAAGCGTGCTGTCGGTGCACGAGCCCAGCACGATCACGCACCGCCGCGGCCAGACCAAGTTTCTCAAGCCGCAGGTGCCCGACGAGTCGAGCCTGCCGAAGCTGGGCCGGGCCGCCGCCAGTCTGTGCCGCTTGGCCTTCGAACTGGCCCAGGCGCCCGACATCATCACCATTGCCGACCAGACCCTGGCCGGTCTGTTCGAAGCCACGCAGGTCGACTCGGGCGCGGTGTTCGTCTTGCCGCGGCACTACGAGGGCGAACCGCACACCAGCGACCTGGAAATGGTCTCGGCCCGCACCGACTCGTCGCTGCCTTATCACCGGGTGTCGAGCGTGCTGGCCTCGACGGTGCTGCGTGAGGGCGAAGCCGTGCTTGCGCGCAACGTGATGGGCGACAGCACGCTGGGCAGCCGCGACAGCAAGGGCGTGGTCGACGCCACGAGCGTGATTTGCGCGCCCATTCGCCGCGGCAAACGCGTGCTGGGGCTGCTGCACTTGTACTCGACCAACGACGAGCGCGTGCCCGATCCCGACGATCTGGAATTCACGCTGGCCGTGGCCGACACCGTGGCCGTGGCGCTCGACAACCTGGGCCGCCGCGAGGAGCTGGCCGAAAACCTCAGCCAGATCCGCGACGAAAACCTGCAACTGCGCGAGCGGCTGGGCGTGCAGAGCGAAATCGTCGGCAGCAGCATCGGCATGTCGCGGATCGCGCAGGAGATCGCCCGTGCGGCTCCCAGCCGGGCCACCGTGCTCATTCGCGGCGAAAGCGGCACGGGCAAGGAACTGGTGGCCCGCGCGGTGCACTACTCGAGCCCGCGGCGGAAAGGGCCGTTCGTGTGCCTCAACTGCGCGGCGCTGTCGCGGAGCCTGCTGGCCAGCGAATTGTTCGGCCACGAGCAGGGGGCCTTCACCGGCGCCACGCAGCGCAAGATCGGCAAATTCGAGGCGGCCAACACCGGCACGCTGATGCTGGACGAGATTGGCGAAATGAGCCCGGCCATCCAGGCCAAGTTTCTACGCGTGCTCGAAGGACATCCGTTCGAGCGCGTGGGGGGCACCGAAACCGTGAAGGTCGATGTGCGCGTGATCGCGGCCACGAACCGCGACTTGGAACGCGACGTGGCCGAGGGGCGCTTTCGCCGCGACCTGTACTTCCGCCTCCGCGTGCTCGAGATTCTCGTCCCGCCGCTGCGCAAACGGCTGGACGACATTCCCGAGCTGGCGCACTACTTCCTGCAACGGTTCAACTCCGAGACCGGCCGCAAGCTGCGCGGCTTCACGCCCCAGGCCATGGAGCTGATGCGCAAGTATCGCTGGCCGGGCAACGTGCGGGAACTGAAGAACGTCGTCGAGCGGGCCGTGGTGCTGGCGCGGGGCGAGTTTGTCGAACACGACGACCTGACGCTTTCGCAGCTCTCGACGGCGGGCGACACGGGCGAGCACGTCGTGCCGCAACAGCAACAGCAGTTCCGGCCCTCGTCGCTGGCCGACATGGAGCGGCAGCACATCCTGGCCACGCTCGTGGCCACGAACTGGAATAAGAGCCAGACGGCGGCCCTGCTGGGCATCGAGCGGACCACGCTCGACCGCAAGATTCGCCGCTACGAGCTGATCGAGGAACGCCGCAAGGCGGCCCCCTGACGCTTGAATTTGCGGCCAGTAAGCCGGCTGGGGGCAGGTCGCCTCTACAGCCCCCTGGTCAGCAGTTATAATCGAGCGGCGGGCGGACCGATCGCCCGGCCCCGCGGTTTTCCTAGCGTGCCCACTCCCGTTTGAACGAGTTCCGATGATCTGTGTCAGTGTTGCTCGCGGCCGTCACCGGCACATGATTGCCGAACATCGTCACCTGGTGCAGCAAGGCGCCCGCCTGGTCGAGTTGCGCCTCGACTACATCAACGGCGAGGTGAACCTGAAACGTCTGCTGGTCGACCGTCCCTGTGCGGTGGTCATCACCTGCCGGCGCGAGCGCGACGGCGGCAAGTTCACCGGCAGCGAGGAACAGCGGCTGATGCTGCTGCGCAGTGCGATCGCCGAGGGAGTCGAATACGTCGATCTCGAAGACGACGTGGCATCCCAAATTCCCCGCTACGGCAAGACCAAGCGGATCGTCAGCCTGCACGACTTTCGCAAGACGCCCGACAACCTGGCGGAAATCCACGCTCGCTTGGCGGCCTGCGATGCGGACGTGGTGAAGATGGCGACCACGGCCAACCAGCCGCACGACAACTTGCGGATGTTGTAGCTCGTGGCCAGCAGCAAGGTGCCGACCTGCGGCATCTGCATGGGCGACATCGGCACGCCCTCGCGCATTTTGGCGGGACGCTTTGGAGCTCCCTTCACATATGCCACGTTTCACCACGAGCGGACGCTCGCGCCCGGGCAGCTCAGCTTCCAGCAGATGACCGACATTTACCACTACCAGCGGATCAAGTCCGATACGGTCGTGTACGGCGTGATTGGCGATCCCATCGGTCACAGCCTGAGTCCTTTGGTGCATAACGCGGCGTTTCGCAAACTGGACTTGAACGCCGTGTACATTCCATTTCGCGTACCGCGCGAACACTTGATGCAGTTTCTCGACGATGCGCCGGCCCTGGGCATTCGTGGTTTGAGCGTCACGATACCGCACAAGGAACTCGTGCTGAAAAAGCTGTCGCAAGTGCATGACGCAGCCGTCGGCATCGGAGCTGCCAACACGCTCGTCTTCGGCGACGGCAAGCTGCACGGCTACAACACCGACCAACAAGCAGCGGTCGATTCGCTGCTCGACGCCTGCCGCGAGCAGTTCGGCGACGACGCCACGCTCAAGGGACGCTCGGTGTTGATCTTGGGGGCTGGCGGCGCAGCCAAGGCGATCGCCTATGGCTTGAAGGTACTGGGCGCCGAAGTGACGATCAGCGGCCGTACCGCCGCGCGGGCCTCGCAGCTTGCCGAACGGCTCGGTTGCAAAGCGC
>CAZPED010000175.1:0-6899 GCA_964585335.1 uncultured Planctomycetaceae bacterium
GGCAACTGTTTTAGCAGGCAGCCGGCGTCGGCGCCGTCGCTAGCGCCTCCCACCGCAGCATTTCCCGCCGCGCTGGCGTCGAGGGCATAGTCGGCGGGCAAATGCGTATGAAACGGCCGCGTCGCCTCGGGCAATCCCTGCCAAACCACGGCGCCGCTGCCAGCCACCTGCAGCCGGCTCTGGTTGCGCCAAAACTCCTGCCACTCGTCGAACCTCAGACGCTTCGCGCCGGCCTGGCTGTCGCGGGCGGCAATCTCCCAGAACACGTCAAAGCCGTCGAAGTAGTCGCGGTTACCGCTCCACTGAAAGCGCGCCAAATACTCAGCCGTGGTGTCGGCGCCACGCTGCTCTACCAGCGGCGGCCTGGCCTTCGAAACCAGAATACAATCCTCGGCGCTGATCTCGGTCGGCAGTTGATAGGGCGCGTCCTGGCTGTTGGTCAGCAGCGCCAGGCCGCTTTGCATCATGGCCGTCAGTCGGCGGAGCTGGATCTGTATGTGGCCGGACTGACGCGGTTGCGACGAACCTCCGTTGGCCACGATCAAACGCTCGCTGGTAGCCAGCAGCCCGTTGTCCCAAACGAAACGCACGCCCTGCAACTCGTTGTCGCGCAATAATACGGCTTCGCCGCGGGCAATACAGTCTTGCAGGTGGATGGTGCCGATCTGTTCTTCGAGCACCTCGCTGTCCATGGTCATGCCGGCCGCGCCAGGGGGCGCTTTGACGTCGAAGAACGCCACGCCGGAATGGTAAGCCGCCTGACCGAGTGACACGTTGCGAATCGTCAGCGCGCACGAAGTCAAATGAATCAGTTCAGCATGTTGCGACTCGAATAGCGCCCAGTCGGTTGGCAAGTCGCGCGGCACGTCGAACTCGAACTGCACTCCCTTGACGTGCAGTTGGCCGCCCGAAACGGTCACCATCGTGGGTGGATACTTGAGTGGAACCTGGTCGGGCTCGGGCCGGAATGCCACGATGGGCCGGTATTGCTCGCCGGCGCGAATGGTCAGCCGGATATTGGCGATTGGAATTGGCCGCTCGGCGCGCCGCCCGTCGTACCGTAGTTCGATGATGTCGCCGCTCTTGGCTTCACTGCAGGCCGCATACAGGCTGCTATAGGTTCGCGGTCCGCGGGCATCGCCGACGACCAGCACGTTTTCCCCGCCACGCGACGCCGTGCCGCTCCGGTTGGGTTCGGCCGCTCGGGTGTCTGTGGCGCCTGCGGTCGCCCCCGTGGGCGCGGCCGCCGTGGGCAGCCGATTGTCGTCGGGATTGTTCTCGGCTTCGCGTGCCGCCTGCGAGACGCGCTCTTTCCAGCGTTCCAGATCGAGCTCGTTGCCCAGGGGCCCGAATAGGTTATTGAACAGCGGTCGCGATTCCTCGAAGGGCTTCTCAGCGTCGTCGCTGACATTTCCGGGGCTGGGTGTGCCGTTAGCTGTTGGCGGATTCCGTGGCGACGGCACCGTCGGATTGGCAGTGCCAGTCGGGGCCTTTGCCGGAGCGGCCAGCTCAGGCTCGCGTTGCCGCGGCGGTGCCGAC
The DNA here is from genome assembly GCA_964585335.1 of uncultured Planctomycetaceae bacterium. Lineage (GTDB taxonomy): Bacteria > Planctomycetota > Planctomycetia > Pirellulales > PALSA-1355 > CAZPED01. The sequence goes on from CAZPED010000175.1 coordinate 1,540, forward strand.
TTCGCCGCCGGCTCGGTGGCGCGCGGCACTTTCGGCAATGCCGAAAGCGGCACACCCGATTCGGTCGACGTCGAGGACCAGTAGAAGTCGAGTCCCGTGACGATCAGGAACAACGCGGCTAATGGCACGACCCATGGCAAGTGATGCTGCCAACGGGCGACAGAGCTGGCGGGGCGGGGCAGGGGCACCAGCGTCCGTGTGGAGCTGAGCTGCATGCCCAGCTTTTCGCCCAGCGCGGCCAGCTCGTCAATCAATTCGGCCGGCTGCTGGTAGCGCAGTGCGGGGTTCTTGGCCAGCAACTTGGCCACGATACGCATCACGTCGGCTGGCAGCTCAGGCCGTAGGGTGCGCGGATCTGGCGGATGATCGCCCTGGTGCTGCAACAGCTTTTGCAACACCGTTCCCTCGGGAAACGGCGGACGGCCCGTCAACATGTAAAAGAACGAACAGCCGAGCGAATACAGGTCGCTGCGGACGTCGGCGCTGCGCGGATCGCGCGCCTGCTCTGGCGAAATGTAGTCGAAGGTGCCCAGCGTCACGCCGCTGGCAGTCAAATCGTCGTTGTGGGCCACCTGGTTGAGCCGCGCCAAGCCCATGTCGACCAGTTTGGCTTTGCCCCCCGGTGTAATCAGCACGTTCGAGGGCTTGATGTCGCGATGGATGACCGCGCGGCTGCTGGCATGCTCCAGCGCCAGCGAAATCTGGTAGGTGTAGCTCAGCGCCTCGTCGAGCGGCAGCGGGCCCTTTTGCTCGACCAGGTCCCTGATGTTGATGCCGTCGATGAACTCGAAGACGATGTAATGCAGGCCACGGTCTTCGCCCACGTAGTGTACATGGGCAATATTCTCATGATTTAGCCGGGCGGCGCTTTGGGCCTCATTGCGAAAGCGGCGGAGCGTTTCCTCGTCGGCCGATTGATCGCGCGAGAGCACCTTGACGGCTACCTCGCGGTTGAGCGTCGTGTCGAGAGCCCGAAACACGACTCCCATGCCGCCGCCGCCGACGAACTTCTCGAGCAAAAACTGGCCGAGTTGCTCCCCTTCGAGCAGTCCGCCGGTATCCAAGGGGGCTTCGCTCCGCGCCAGCGCCGGGCTGGCGAGCGGTGGCCGGTTTGAAATGACCGTCTGCTGGCCGTCGCTGGCCCGGGCTCGCGACGACGAACTGCCGCCGGCGCCCGTGACGGGCGCGGCGCTCGAACCGCCGGGTGTCAGCGGTGCGGGCGGATGGCTCGATCGATCGCTCATGGTGTCCCGACCGTGCCGCAAGGCGGATAGGCCGGCTCGCCGAACTCGAAACTTCTGCGATTGACGGGGGGCCGCCCGGCCAGCAGGGACCGGCGGACCGTCGAACTATCAGGCTCGGGACGAACGTCCTTCGGAAGTGCCTGGTGCCAGATAGCAATATTCTAACCTGCCGCGGACAGCCTCGTCAAACATTTAAAGAAATATAGCAATTAGAGTTACGATCACCGCTCGCCCCGCATTTGCACATCGGCGGCAAAGCGATTTGGGCATCGCCCGCTTCTGGGTTTGGCAGGTGGGAAACGTCGCCACCATTGCCTCGGCCGGCAATTGAACTACATTGCTCGACGGCGGGTTGCTCCGCCAGGCAAGTGCCAATCGCGCTCCACTCCCACTTACCGCGGGATCAGAACACCATGTCCATCAATGTTTCGCGTCGTCGTTTCCTCGAACATTCCGCGCGCCTGGCTGTGGCGGCTGGCACGGCTGCTTGGGCGTTGCCGCTCGTGGCCGACGACAAGCCGCCTGCGTTCAAGATCTCCCTGGCCCAATGGTCGCTGCACAAGGCATTGTTCAGCGGGAAGCTTAACAACCTCGACTTCGCCCAGCAGGCGACGACCGAATACGGCATTGATGCTGTCGAGTATGTCAACCAGTTCTTCAAGGACAAAGCCAAGGACCAAGCATACCTGGCCGAGATGAAGAGTCGGGCTGCGGATCAGGGGGTGAAGAATGTCCTGATCATGATTGACAACGAGGGATATCTGGGTGATCCAGATAACGCCAAACGCACGAAAGCAGTTGAGAACCACTATCCCTGGGTCGAGGCCGCTAAGTACCTCGGCTGCCATTCGATCCGTGTAAATGCATACTCAAAAGGGACTCCTGAGGAGCAAGCAAAGCTAGCTGCCGACGGCTTGCGGCGATTGTCCGAATTCGCAGCGCCGCACGGAATCAAAATCATCGTTGAGAACCACGGTGGTCTTTCCTCACAAGGCGATTGGCTCGTCGGCGTGATGAAGGCAGTGAATTTGCCTAATTGCGGCACTTTGCCTGATTTCGGTAATTTCGATAAGTACGACCGCTACAAGGCAGTGGCCGAGATGATGCCGTTTGCCAAGGGCGTGAGTGCCAAGAGCCACGACTTCGATGCCGCAGGCAACGAGACCAAGACCGACTATCGCAAGATGCTGAAGATCGTGCTTGATGCGGGTTACCACGGCTACGTTGGCATCGAGTACGAGGGCTCAAAGCTGTCGGAGCCCGAGGGAATTCGCGCAACCAAGACCTTGCTCGAGCGCGTCCGCACAGAGCTTTCCTAAGGCTCCCATGGCTTGCAATAAGCGGATCTTCGCCATGCTGTGCGAAGGTCCGCTTTTTTGTTGGTACGGGGTCAGGCGGGGAAGATTTCCTCAAGTTTTCTTCAAGTGCTCGAACTGGACCCTTAGAAAGTGGGAAATGTTCTGGTGCCTAAAAAATGAGCAGGTAGGCAGTGCGGAGTTTTGTTGCAGCCCTGCCGTTGTTTTGTGCTTCGCCAGTCAAGTCTCGTAAGTGCTATCAACGAAATGACATCCGTGCTGTGCTTGATCGGTCTGTACGATTCCATCCGCGGGCGGGTCACCGGTTGATCGCCCTTTCGCACAACCCGACTTAGGAGATGGATGATGAACGACCAGCGACAAGATGTCTTTCGCGTAGCGGACGAGATTTTTCAGCAGAAGCCCAGCTGGGTCACGTTCTTTCGCGAAGTATTAGGCGTGGACGGAATCGTGCGCCAGGTCTATCAGACTCCCGACGCTCTTAGCCAATTTGAACAAACCCCCGAGTATCAAAAGATCCAACAGATGCTCGCTAAGCTCCGCGAGAGCGATTCGGACCTGCCGGGCGGTCCGCGCGAGCCCACTCGTGTGATTACGGTGCGGTTGCCCAAAAGCCTTCACGAGTCGTTGCGCGCCGAGGCCCACGAACGCCGCACTAGCATGAATAAGTTGTGCATCTCGAAGCTGCTGCAAGTGATCGACGAGGAGATGGTGCCGGTCGACGAAGCGGCAGCCGAAACCGAGCAGGCAGCCATGTAAGGCCTGGTAGTTAGGGGGAATAGAGAAGATTCAGAGTGGACCTATAAGCCGGGTTCTGTTCCCCTGCGGCGGCCGTCAAGCCGTCGCAGGGGTGCGACCATTTATCTAGGCGACGGGTTGCCCGCGCCGCTCGTGCGGCCTACCCGAGAGTTGTTGGCGGACCGGACCGATCCGCCCAGGGAACGGATTCCCTGGTCCCCTCTGTTTGGCCTTGCTCCTGGTGGGGTTTGCCTAGCCAGGCTGGTCACCCAGCCTGCTGGTGAGCTCTTGCCTCACCGTTTCACCCTTACCGGGCGCCCAGCCGGTAGGGCCGCGCGCTCGGCGGTCTGCTTTCTGTTGCACTTTCCCTGGCCTTGCGGCCGGTGGGCGTTACCCACCACCATGTCCTGTGGAGCCCGGACTTTCCTCCCGCCTGATGGCTTTTGGGCCATAGGGCCGGCGGTCGCCCGGTCCACTCCGAATCCTCTCACTACCATACGTGTCTTGCCCGGGCTTTGATAGCCGCGGACTGGGATTTTGCTAGCTCGAAATTCCACTGCCGGTGTTGGCAGTTAGGCTGGGCAAGGCGTTCTGGATGTGCCGCCTCGCACGAATTCTTTCGACCGGATGTACCGTCCGTAACGATCTTACCTACGGTCAGGCTTAAGGCGGTGGTAATCGGCGCACCAGTTACGCCGGTTCCAACGAGCACTCCGCAACGTTCCCCTCCCCAATGCTGCTCAGTGCCGGTTCCGGCAAGGCAGCCCCCCAGCTCTTGGAGTTCGACGCCTTGCGACTCGCTCTAGCTTTCTTCAATCGTTCTGCGTGTCGGCTGGTCGCCCAGCGGGGCGCTCGTCGGTGCCTGGTTGTGTTGGCACTATGCGGTAGCGCGCAGGCAGTCCCGGCAGCCGAACAGCCTGCGGCAGGTCCCCCCGTACGACCGTTACGCCTGGCGGTCGAACCGGCTCCCCTTGATCGGCCGATCGTGCGTTTGCCGCAGACCCAGCCCGCGCGAACGGCGGTGGCCGCCCCGTCACGTCCCCAGCCGGCAGCCCCCCGGGTCATGCCATCCGGGAACGCGACGCCCACATCGCCAGCGGTTACCGCCTCCACGCCCGCTGCCGCGGCCCCGCGGCAAGCCCGAGCGCCGCAGCCTGGCCCCAATTCGCAACGACGGTTCGAGACCGTGCAAGTGTCGGCCGCGATTCAGCCGGCGGCGATGGCCGCCCCGTCCGCCCCCGAAGCCATTGGCCCAGGCCAGGAGGACGATGCCATCAACATGTCGCTCGACGATGTGACTCGCATCGCGTTGTCGAATAGCCCACGCATTCGCGAGGCCGATTTGCAGGCCAGCGCCGCGCGCTGGCAAGCACTGCAAGCCAGCCTGTATCCGAATCCCACGCTCGGCACGCAGTCGCCGCAATTGAACGGCAACCAGTCGCAGTACAACGTCTTCATGTCCCAGGACCTGGTGACCAAGGGCAAGATCCGGCTCAGCACGGCTGCCGCCGAGCGGGCCGCCCGGCAGGCCGAGCTGGCCCTGATTCGGGCTCGATTTGACGTGCTGACGCTGGTTCGCCAGCGTTTCTATACGGCCTTGGTGGCCCAGCAACGGGTTGAAGTGCTGCAAGCGATGGTCAACATTGCCCAGGCGGCCTACGACGTCAGTCAGCGATTGCTCAAGGCCGAGGTCGGTACTCGCGGCGACGTGTTGCTGCTGCAAATCGAATTGACTCGGGCCGAAGCCGAGCTGCGCAACGCTTTTACGCTGGCGGAGACTTCGAAGCGGCAGCTGGCGGCGGCCACCGGCGTGCTCGATCTGCCTGTTGGGAGGATTAAAGGCAGCCTCAAGGATCAGATCCCCGACTACGAACTGATCGCCGTGCAGCAAGGCGTCCTGGCGCGCAACGCGAACGCTCGCGCCGCCGAAGTGGAAATCGGCCGCACGCAGTTTGTGTTGCGGCGGGCCGAGGTCGAGCCGTTCCCGAATATCAACTTCATGGGCGGATACCAGTATCAGTGCCCCGAAGCCTTGGCGCCCGTCAACCAGGGGCTATACCAG
>CAZPED010000176.1:0-6891 GCA_964585335.1 uncultured Planctomycetaceae bacterium
GTGGGAGTTGTCTGGCGAGAGCTTGAACGTGCGGCCAAGTCGCTCGAGTTCGTCCGGCAGCCGCTGCGCCGCGGCATCGTCGGGCAGTTCCAGCGATTCGACCAGGTGGCCGGCCAGCTCTTTCAGCGACCGCTCGAGCGCCGGCGCCACGCGCTGAGCGCCTTCGTCCGATTCGCACAGCACGCTGGCCGAAACGACCAGCCCCTTGTCGCCCAGCTCGGCGCTCCCGACGATGAAGTGCGCGTCTTGCAACAGCGGGTCGCTGGCGGTCTCGCCTTCGTTCTCATCGTCGTCGGGAATGTTCGCCAATCCCACCAGCGGCATCAGGTTCGTTTGCAGCAACCAAGCCACGGGCTGCTGGTTGTAGGCCTGCCAGGCGTCGCGCCACATCGGCACGTCATTGGCATCAGGTTTCTCCAGCCGGCGGACGAGCGCCACGCGCGTGCCGAATACCACGGTGCGGTCATCGGGCAGCCAGTAACAGATGGCCTGAGTATTGTCGCCCGTGTTGACGTCGAGTCCTTCATCGGTGCAGTAAATCTTCTGACCAAGAATGGTCTCGGCGCGGGCCTCGCCGAACAGCTTTCGCATGGCGGGCTTCCAGTCGTGCGCAGCCTGGCTGCGCAGCGTGGCGTAGTGACCCGCTTGCCCGGTAGACTCGTCGGGGGTGCCCAGCAGCACGAACTGTACTTGCTCAAGCCCAGCGACGCTGATCCCCAGCTCGGCGTCCTTGAACAGTTGATCGAGCGCGGGCACCAGCGGCTTCAACTGGTCGTCTGTCAGCAGCTCTGCGGGGCGGATCGTCAACACCGCCGATGCGTCGCCGGGCAGTACCAGGGGATCGAACGCGACCGTCGGTTCGACGGCGCGCGCGACCAGCATGGAGCCGATCAATACGGCGATCAGCCCCGCGGCCCCCAATCGATTCACTCGCATGGCCCCACTCCCTTTGGCATGTGCGCCCAGGCCCCGCCATTCAGCATATCATGCGAGCCACGCCTTGCGCGGACCGCGCGGCGCGGGTCTCGGGTCGGCTGCCGATTCTGGGCCATTTTTGCCGCAACAGGGTGGCGATAGCATTTCTCAGCCATTTGCTGGTGATTAAACTGGCAACCGCGTAGGCGGACGAATCGCGCTGAGAGGATAGTTCCATGATGTGTGGGCAACGGACATTGCGGACAGCCATCGTGTGTGCTGCGGTCGTTGGTGGTGGTTGGTGGGCGAGCGGCAGCGCGGTTAAGGCGGCCGCGCTCGCTCGGCCAAACGTCGTGCTGATTTTGCTGGACGACTTTGGTTGGACCGACCTGGCCTGTTATGGCAGCAAGTACTACCAGACCCCCGAAGTCGACAAGTTGGCCGCCGAAGGCATGCGTTTTACCCAGGCCTACGCGTCGTGCCCCGTTTGCTCGCCGACGCGGGCCGCGCTGCTGACCGGCAAGTACCCCGCACGCTTGCATCTGACCGATTTCATTCCGGGCGAGCGCGATCCGATCAAGCATCGGCTGCTGCGTCCCGAGTTTTTGCAACAACTGCCGCTCGAAGAAACGACGATTGCCGAGCTGCTCTCGGCGGCCGGCTATCACTGTGCGGCCGTCGGCAAGTGGCACTTGGGCGCCGAGGGGTACGAGCCACAGCGTCAGGGCTTCGCGACGGCCTTGGGGGGCATCGAGCGCGGCTCGGTGCAAAGCCACTTTGCGCCGTACTTTCCCGACGGCCGCAAGCTGCCCGGCCTTGAGCAAGCCCCCGCGGGCGAATACCTGGCCGACCGGCTGACGGCCGAGGCCGAGAAGTTCCTCGAGGCGAATCGATCGCATCCGTTCTTTCTGTATCTGCCCCACTACGCCGTGCACACGCCGATTCAGGGCAAGAGCGATCTGATCGCCAAGTATCGCCAGGTGAAACCGACGACGCTGCAGCGCAATCCCGAGTTTGCGGCCATGGTCGAGAATATGGACCAGAACGTGGGCCGCATATTGCGCAAGCTCGACCAACTGGGCGTCGCGGCTAACACGCTGGTGATCTTCCCCTCCGCTAACGGCGGGCTCGCCACTTCGGGCATGCCCACCAACCTGCCGGCCACAAACAACGCGCCGCTGCGCGAGGGGAAGGGCTACTTGTATGAAGGGGGCATTCGCGTGCCGCTCGTCGTTCGCTGGCCCGGCAAAGTACGGCCAGGCAGCGTCAGCAGCCAGCCCACCAGTAGCATCGACCTTTTTGCCACGATCGCCGAGGCCTGCGGCGTGTCGCCGCCGCAATCGGTCGACGGCGTGAGCCTGGTGCCCGTGCTCTCTGGCAAGCCGCTCGACCGCGAGGCGTTGTACTGGCACTACCCGCACTACAGCCCCCAGGGCGGCAAGCCGGGGGCGGCGATTCGCGAGGGCAATTACAAGCTGATCGAGTTTTATGAACATGGCCGCCGCGAACTGTTCGATCTGGCGGCCGATGCGAGCGAGAACAATAACCTGGTCGAACGGCAGCCGGAATTGGTCGAGCGACTGGCCCGAAAGCTGGCCGCCTGGCGCGAGGACGTGAAGGCTGACATGCCCACGCCGAACCCGCGGTTCGAGCCCGACACGCAGGCGGCCGACGGCACGCTCACCTTGCCGGCCGAAACGGCCGAAGTGCACGGCGTCATGCTGCGCTACGAACCGCTTCCGCACAAAGACACATTGGGTTTTTGGGTCCGCGATGACGATTGGGCCAGTTGGGATTTTCGCCTGTCGAAGCCCGGTCGGTTCGAAGTCGAGATCCTGCAAGGTTGCGGCACCGGCAGCGGTGGTAGCCAGGTCGAGTTCCGCATTGGCGACGAGCGTCTGACCGCCACGGTCGAAGAGACAGGCGGTTTTCAGAACTTCGTTGCTCGGAAGATCGGCACCGTCTCGCTCCCACAACCCGGCAGCTACGTGCTGTCGGTCAAGTCGCTCACCAAGCCCGGCGCGGCCGTCATGGACTTGCGGCAAGTGCGCTTGCTGCCCGTGGCCGCGGGCAACTAGTCGCCATGCGCTAATCGGGCAGCGGCCCGAGAATGTCGATGCCGTAGCGGGCCGCGATCTCGGTCAGCCGGGCCACGTCGGGCACGCTCGGCTCGGGTAGCGTCCAGGCTTGCGCTGGCTGGCCTGCTTCGGCCACGAAGCGGTCGAAACCGGCCGGCGTGGCGATGACCAGGAATCGGGCAGGCGTGTCGGTGCGAAAACCGTGCGGAATCTCGCGCGGCAGAAACACCGTGGCGCCGGCGCTGGCCTGAAACTTCTGATTGCCGCTGTAGAACGTCGCCGTGCCTTCGAGCAGGTAGAACGCCTCGTCCTCGCGGTGGTGCACGTGATACGGCGTGGCGCGGCCGGCGGGCATCCGGTCTTCGATCATCGACAGTTGCCCGCCCGACTGGGCCGCCGAGATCTTGATGATCGACAGCGCGCCCAGGAACCAGATGGGCTCTCCCTGGTTGGTGTCGTGGGCAAAGATCTGTAATTCGTGTTGCATCGAGCGTTCGATCCCTGCTTAAGACTTGGCCGGCGGAAACACGTGATAGCCGGCGTTGTTCAGGCGAATGCGATAGAGCCCGTATGGACGCTTACCACCCGCGGCCGGTTGCTGCGGCGCAGCGCCGGTGATGTACAGCGTGCTGGCCTCGGGACCAACGCCGAATACGCAATTGCTGGGGTCGCCAGGCGCGGCGATGAAGGCCAACGGCTCGCCTTGCGGGCCGAACACGTAAATGCCCGCCAGCGGACCGGTGCCACCCGTGGCGTAAATGTTGCCGCGGGCGTCGAGCGTCATGCCGTCGATGCCGCGCCGCGTGGGGCCAAAGTCGTGCAGCACGCGCTTGCCGTCCAGCGTGCCGTCGGCCTGCACGGCAAATTCGACAAGCTGATGGTTGCCGTCGGGCTCGTTATTCGTATCGGCCACGTACACCGTCTTGCTGTCGGGAGTGACGATAATGCCATTGGGCTTTTGCACGTCGCGGGTTGCCACGCGCACCGTGCCATCGGGCTTGACCAGGAACACGGCCTCGAAGTCGAGCTCCCGGGGTTCGTCGCCCACGTACCGCGGGTCCGTAAAGTACACGTCGCCCGTCGATGTAATGGCCCGGTCATTGGGGCTGTTGAACCGTTTGCCCTCGAAACGATCGGCCAGGGTGCGCACGTTGCCCTTGGGGTCGGTCACCGAGATGCGGCGCTGACCGCCCGGGGCGGCCCCCTCGCAGGCCACGAGCTCGCCGCGCGGATTGAACTTCAGGCCGTTCGACTTGCCGCTCGGGTCCCGAAAGACGGTCGTCTTCTTGGTCCGCGGGTCGAAACGCAGAATGCGGTTGCCGATGTCCGAAAACAAAATGGCGCCGTCGGCCGCGGGGGCCGGACCCTCGGTGAATTCGCCCCCCGACCAAACCAGCTCGGGCGCTGCGCCGGCAGGCACGATTTGCGCCTGAGCCCCTGGCTTAAAGCCGTCGAGCGCGGGGGGCTCGGCGGCCCGCACGCCACTGAGCGACCACGCCAACGCCAGTCCCGCGCTCCCCAAAATCAGCTGCCGATTCACTGCTGCAACTCCCCAAGAGGTCCAGGGCCGATCGGTACGACGGGCCCATTGTGGGACTCGCACCGGGCCCTGGCAAGCAGGGGCGGACCCCCTATGGGACCGCCGGGCGGCGTTACAACCTGCACGACACGCGCGTGCGGCGCACGCCGCCGGGCGGTTGCCGAAAGGCCACTTGTGAGCGCAAGTCGTGGCGTATCTTTGCCTCGGGGCCGTTTGCACGGCGAGCCGGCCCCGCGGTCGAACGGCGCCTGGAGGTAGTCAGCAAGCGGCCATGGAATTCGTTTTGGCTATCGGGGCCGTCGTGGCCCTGTTTTGGACGGCCGTCGTGATGTTTCGCGGCGGATTGGTTGGCGGCGCGCTGCTGGTACTTGTGGCGGGCACGTGCTTTGGCCATCCGTTTTTCAAGATCGCCGCCGGGCCGCTGCCGATTACCAGCGACCGCATCTTGCTGGCCGTATTGGCCGCGCAGTATCTGCTTTACTGGCACTGGGGCTGGACCAATCCCAAGCCGCTGCAAAGGGCCGACTACCTGTTGGCGGCGCTGCTCGTCGCGCTGACGATCAGCACGCTGGCGCACGACTTTCGCTATCGCAACGCACTGCCGCTCGCGCAGCTGGCGTTCTTGTATTGCATGCCGGTGGCCATCTATTGGATTGCCCGCCAGTCGCGCTGGACCGAGCGCAACACGATGTGGATGTTCGGCGTTCTGGCCGTGCTGGCCATTTACCTGGCCTTTACGGCGGTGGCCGAAACCCACGGCGTGTGGAGCGTGGTGTTCCCGCGCTACGTGGCCTCGCCCGAGTTCAAGGAGTTTTACGGCCGCGGCCGCGGACCGCTGTTGAATCCGGCCGGCAACGGCTTGCTGCAAGCCCTGGGTTTGTGCGCGGCCCTGATGTGGTGGCCGCGCTTGAACCGCGTGGGGCAGCTGATGCTGCTGGGCCTGGTGCCGCTCGTGCTCTACGGCGTGTACAGCACGTACACGCGCAGCGCCTGGATGGGCGCCGCCGGAGCGCTGGCGATCATCGTGGCCCTGAGCACGCCGCGCGGCTGGCGCATGCCGGTGGTTAGCCTGGGCATTCTGGCCTCGGTGTTGCTGCTGGCGGTTACCTGGCAGCAGTTCTTGTCGTTCAAACGCGACAAGGAGCTATCGGCCGAAGAGGCCGCCGAGTCGGCCAAACTGCGCCCGATTCTGGCGATGGTCGCCTGGCACATGTTTCTCGACCGCCCGCTGTTGGGTTGCGGCTACGGCCAGTACGAACAAGAGAGCAAAGCCTACCTGTCCGACCGCACGACGGACTTGCCGCTCGAAAAAGCCCGGCCCTTCGTGCAGCACAACGTGTTCCTCGGCTTGCTGACCGAAACCGGGCTGGTGGGCATGGGACTGTTCATTGCGCTGTTGGCCAGTTGGACGCACACGGCCTGGCGCTTGTGGCGGGCAGCGTCGGCGCCGCTATGGGTGCGGCAGGTGGGGCTGCTCTTTTTGGGCTTCATGGGCTCGTACCTGGCCAACGGCATGTTCCAGGACGTCTCGCTGATACCGATGGTCAACATGTATTTGTTCTTTCTGGGGGGCGCCGTTACGGGGCTGATGCCTTGGCTGGTCAGCCACCCCAGCGCGCGGCAATTGCAGCTTTGGCGGCCCGAGGCCGAAGCGGAACTGATCACTCACTAAGCGCGACGATCGAGAGCCATCCGGATGAGCAACGCGACCCTGCCTGTCGGCAACGTACCTCAACCCGCCGCGCCGCCGGCGTCCACCCGCAAGCAACCGCGGCGCGTGATGTTCGACTGCCTGCGGTTGCTGGCGGCGGTGGCCATCGTGTGGCTGCACACGCCGCGCTCGCAGGAGCTGGCGGGCACGGGCGTAGTGGGGCGCTTCGCCGTGCCGTTCTTCGTGTTCGCCACGATCTTTTTCATTTGGCAGGGACTGGTCGACAAGCCCGGCCAAAAGCTGCGGCCATATATTCGCTCGCGCTTCGTGCGCATTTACCTGCCGTTTCTGGCCTGGAGCGTGGTCTACCTGGCCTTTAAGGCCGCGAAGAGCATGGCGCTGCCGAACCAGCCCAACGACTTTCCAGGCATCGAGTTTCTCTGGTCGGGCTCGTTCTATCACCTCTGGTTTCTGCCGTTCATCTTCGTGGTCAGCCTGGTGGTGTTCGCGCTGGGCAAGCAGATCGTCGAGCGGCCGACGGTCGAAGTGGCGACCGCCATTTTGTGCCTGGCCGCAGGCGAAGGAGTTGCTCTGGCGCCTTCGCCGCTAGGCGGACAGTTCGAACTGGCCTGGAACGCGCTGCCGGCCGTGTTTTGGGGCATCACGCTGGCCGTGGCCTATCACCGCGGCGGAGCGCAGTGGATGCA
>CAZPED010000177.1:0-6889 GCA_964585335.1 uncultured Planctomycetaceae bacterium
GGAAGGCCAGACCGTGGATTCCAGCGGCATTCGCTACTACGACCTGCCGCTGCCGGCGCGGGCCAACCGCCAATAGCAACCCTTAGCGGGCGGCGGGCTGATCGGCCGTGTTGGGCGGGAACTTGCCCAGCATCGTGTACAGGTTGACCAGCGCCTGGTTCATCATGATTTCGCCAGCGCCGATGGCCACCGGCGAAACCGTGGCGTCGCCGCCGTAACCGCCCTCCGAGGCCGCCTCGATCGTGGGGAAATACATGTTGTGGCCGTTGCAGTAGCCGAAGAACAGCGTGTTGGGCACGTACGACCGTTCTTTGAGCCGTTTCGAGTGGTTGCAGAAAAACTCGCCGGAACCGGTCACGAGCGCTAACTCGCCGTTGAGCAGCACGGTCGACAGCTCGGGTTCGATGCCACCCTGATACTCGGCCACGAAGTTGCTGACCAATTCGGGAAAGAAGGCCCGCTCAAAGGTGGCCACCAACAGCCGGTTGCCAAAATCGACCCGGCTGCCAAATTTGAACTTGTTGACCTTGGCCTTGATGCTGGGCTGCTTGGGCACCTTGGTTTCGATCGACTGAGCCAGCGACACGATGTGGTCGCCCAGCACTTCGCCGTAAGCGTTGGTATCCAGCTCGCCGCGGTTAGGGCTCATGTCGCCCGCGGCGCCCTGCATGAAGACGCAGTTGGTGCCCAGCGCCGATTCGACCTTCTTTTGCAGCGCGCCGGGATAATCGGGCGAAAACTTGAGCAGTTCGGCCGGCAGCGTCACCGGGTGTGCCGCAAAGTTCGCCACCACGGCAATCGGCTTGCCGTTCAAATCGTCAAAGCGAATGGCCGCCAGCATCGGGTCGACCGGCTTGGGCGTGCGCTTTGTGTGCCGGTTGCGGTTCAGCTCCACGTCCTTCGAGGCCACGCCCATCTTGGCCGGCTGCAAATGCTCCTTGGCCTCGACGATCGCTTCGATCAGCAGCTCGGGCAGCCGCTTGGAATAGGCCACCGCGTCGTCGAACTTGCCTTTGCCATAGCCTTCGCGGTCGGTGAGCTCGATGACCGGACCGTGGTGCGAGTGGCTACCGCTGATCAGCACGGTGCTGACGCCGGCCTTCTCGGCCACGGTCTTGCGGATTTGGTCCATCATGGCCGGCGTGGGGCCGCGGCCGATGTCGGTGCCCACGATGGCCAGCCGTTGGCCGCCGGCTTCGATGACCACGGCCTTGGCCAACAGCGGGTCGAGCACGCCTTGCGAGAGCGCATCTTTGCGAGCGCCGTAGCCCCACATTGGCGTGGGAGCCGTGGGGGTGATGTCTCGCTTGGCAAATCCGACCTTGAAGTTCGCCTCGTCGGCCCAGGCAGCCGCGCAGCACATCGTTAGCAGGCTGGCAAACAACACAAGACGCTTCATCGCTTGGATCTCCTGGGGGCGGGCAAGCAGTGCGGACAAGACGCCGGCGAGGGGCCGGCTGGGGTGTGAACAAGCCCAGGATAGTTCACTGGCGCATCGTTGTAAACGCACGGGTTTCGCAGGCACCTTGGCAAAGCATTGCTTACGGCCTTGGCCCCCTTTAAGCTCAGGGCGCCTTGTGAACATTGCCCGCGCTGTCGCAGAGGAACTGCCATGAATTGCCGAGTGATGCTGAGCGGTTGTTGGATTGCCTGCTGCCTGGCCGCAAGCTTGCTTGCCGACGATGTCGAGTTGCTGGCGCCCAACGAGAACCTGGTGGTCGAGGGGCTCCCCCCCATCCCGGCGGCGCTCGCTGAAAAGGCCAGCCGTTACACCGAGTTTCGCTCGGCCGATCTCTTCGACTGGCATCCCACGCGCCGAGAGGTCCTCATTGGCACCCGCTTCGCAGATACCAACCAGGTGCACCAGGTGGCCACTCCCCTGGGAGACCGTCGCCAGCTGACGTTCTTTCCCGACCGCGTGCTGGGGGCATCGTACCAACCGCATTCCGCCGAGTACTTCATCCTCAGCAAGGATCGCGGCGGCAACGAGTTTTTTCAGTTCTACCGTTTCGATCCGCAAACCGGCGAGCCGACGCTGCTCACCGACGGCAAATCGCGCAACACCGGCGCCGTCTGGTCGAATGCCGGAGACCGCATCGCCTACGGCTCGACGCGGCGCAATCGCAACGACGTCGACTTTTACGTCATGAACCCGGCAGACCGGCAAACCGACAGGCTGCTGGCCGAAAACGCCGGCGGCGGCTGGGCCGTGGCCGACTGGTCGCCCGACGACAAGCAGCTGCTCGTCGCCGAATCGCTGTCGATCAACGAGGGCTACGTCTGGCTGGTCGACGTGGCCACGGGCCGAAAAACGCCCGTCACCCCCAAGGACAGCAGCCAAAAGATCGCCTACGAACCGGTTGCCTTTGCCGCCGACGGCAAGGGTATTTACGTGCTCACCGACCGCGACAGCGAGTTCATGCGGCTGGTGCACGTCGACTTGGCCAGCAAGCAGCACACCGTGCTCTCGGGCGACATTAGCTGGGACGTGGAATCGGCCAGCTTGTCGCACGATGGCAAGCTCCTGGCATTCATTACCAACGAAGACGGCATCAGCCGGCTACACCTGCTCGAAACCGCCAACGCCCGGCGGCGCGAAGTGCCGCCACTGCCCGGCGGCGTGCTGGCCAGCTTGCAATGGCACGAGAACAATCGCGACCTGGGCTTCGTGATCTCCTCGGCCCGCAGCCCGGCCGACGTCTGCTCGCTCGACGTCGGCACCGGCAAGGTCGACCGCTGGACGGCCAGCGAAACGGGCGGGCTGGATGCCGAGAAATTCGTCGAGCCGCAACTCGTGCATTGGAAAAGCTTCGACAACCGGCAGATCTCCGGGTTTCTCTACAGTCCGCCGGCCCGCTTCACGGGCAAGCGTCCCGTGATTATCAACATTCACGGTGGGCCCGAAGGGCAGTCGCGGCCCCTGTTTCTTGGTCGCAACAACTTCTATCTCAACGAAATGGGCATCGCGATCCTGTTTCCCAACATCCGCGGTTCGGCCGGCTACGGCAAAACCTTCTTGCAGCTCGACAACGGCTTCCTGCGCGAAGACTCTTACAAGGATATCGAGGCGCTGCTCGATTGGCTCAAGACCCGCGACGACCTGGACGCCGACCGGGTGATGGTCACTGGCGGCAGCTACGGCGGCCACATGACGCTGGCCGTCGCCACGCGCTACAACGACCGCATTCGCTGCTCGCTCGACGTGGTCGGCATTTCCAACCTGGTCACGTTTCTCGAGCGCACCGAGGGCTACCGCCGCGACCTGCGCCGCGTCGAATATGGCGACGAGCGCGACCCCAAGATGCGGGCCTACCTGGAGAAAATCGCCCCGTTGAATCACGCCGCCGACATCAAGAAGCCGCTATTCGTCGTGCAAGGCAAGAACGATCCCCGCGTACCGCTCAGCGAATCGGAGCAAATGATCGCCACGGTGCGCAAAAACAAGACGCCCGTCTGGTACCTGATGGCCCAGGACGAAGGCCATGGCTTTGCCAAGAAGAAGAACGCCGACTTTCAGTTTTACGCCACGATCGTGTTCATCGAGCGCTACTTGCTCGAAGCCACCAAGCACTAGTCGGCTATATCAAACTCCCGCCCGCTTATTCCTACCTCCGGAGGTCCTCGACCATGTCGCACAATCGCCGCGAGTTTCTCAAGAGCACTGGCCAAGGCGCAGCGGCCGCGGGCGCGCTGGCCTGGTCAACGCGACTGTTGGCGGCCGGCGCCAACGAGCGCTTGGTAATCGGCATCATTGGCCCGGGCGGCATGGGCAGCAATCACTTGCGGCTGCTGGCCAAGAATCCGGCGGTGCAGATCGCCTACTTGTGCGACGTCGATGAAAACCGGCTGGCGACGGCCGTCGATCAGACCCAAAAACTCGGCGGCGGCACGCCCAAGGCGGTCAAGGACATGCGTCAGGTGTATGACGACAAGAGTGTCGACGCGGTGTGGATCGCCACGCCCGACCACTGGCATGGCCCGGCCACGATTTTGGCCTGCAATGCCGGCAAGCACGTGTACGTTGAAAAGCCCTGCTCGCACAACATTCGCGAGGGGCGGCTGATGATCGAGGCTGCCCGCCGCAATCAGCGCGTCGTGCAGGTGGGCACGCAAAGCCGCAGCACGCAGCACGTGCAAGCAGCCATGGAAAAGCTGAAATCGGGCGCGATTGGCGACATCCTGGTCTCCAAAGCCTGGAACAGCCAGCGACGCGGCAGCATCGGCCACGAGAAGCCCACCGATCCGCCGTCGACCCTCGACTACGACCTGTGGACCGGCCCCGCGCCGATGCTGCCCTACCAGAAGAATTTTCTGCCGAGCATCTGGCGGTGGTGGTACAACTTCGGCTGCGGCGACATGGGCAACGACGGTGTGCACGATATCGACCTGGCCTGTTGGGGTCTGGGCGTCGACACCCATCCCACGCGCGTCGCGGCCCTCGGCGGCAAGTACCACTTCGACGACGACCAGCAGTTTCCCGATACCCAGTACGTGGTGTTCGAATACGACGCGGACGACAAGTGCCGGCACAAACGCCAGCTCATTTTCGAACAGCGGATCTGGTCGCCCTACGTGCAAGAAGGCTTTGAGAACGGCAACGCCTTCTACGGCACGGGGGGCATGATGCTGCTGGGCAAGCGCGGCGGATACAAGATTTTCGGCCCGCGCAACAAGCTCATCGAGGAGGTCACCAGCGGCGAACCGGACTTGCCGGCCCATCACGCCGACTTCATCCAGTGCGTTAAGTCAGGCGAGCGGCCCCACGCCGACATCGAGATCAACCACCGCTCGACCACGCTCTGCCACCTGGGCAACATTGCCACGCGCACGGGAGTGACGGTGCAGTTCGATCCGCAAAACGAACGAATTACTAACAATTCGGACGCGGCCGCGCTTGTGCGGCGGCAATACCGCGACGGCCACTGGGCGGTGCCTCTGGGCGTTTAAGCCCGCGGCTCCGGCGAGTATGATAAAGTGTCCGGCCAGGATGGCCCCCGCCGGCTAGCCAACACCGAATTGTTCCCGCCCCCAGAGGTTGTTTCCATGTCGATCGCCAAGAATCGCCCTGCGTCGTTGTGCCTCAAACCGCTCGCGTTGCTGGCCGCGTGCCTGCTGCTTGCCGCTCAATCGCCCTCGAGCGGCGCCGACGCCCAGTACGTCATTCACATCAGCGTCGACGGATTGGCGTCGCGGTTTCTGCAAACCTTGCTCGACGAGAACCAGCTGCCCAACTTCAAGCGGCTGGAGAGCGAAGGCGCCTGGACCCACAACGCGCGCACCGATTTCGACTACACGATCACGCTGCCTAATCACACCTGCATGGTCACTGGCCGGCCCGTGAAAGATAAACCCGCCACGCCCACGGCCATCGCGGGGCACAACTGGGTGGTCAATACCGATCCGCGCGACAAGACGATCCACAACAATCGGCACGACTACGTGAAGAGCTCGTTCGACGTGGCCCACGACAATGGATTGCGCACCGCGATGTTCGCCTCGAAGAGCAAGTTCGTGCTCTACGATCAATCGTACGACGGCCGCAATGGCGCCCCCGACACCACGGGCGACGACAACGGCCGCGACAAGATCGACCTCTACGTCAAAGACGGCGACTCCGTGGCTCTCACCGATCGGCTGCTCGAAGAGATGAAGGCCAACCCGTTCCAGTACGTGTTCGTGCACTACCACGATTGCGATACGGCCGGCCACGCCAAGACCTGGGGCAGCCCCGAGTATCTCGAAGCCCTCAAAAAGGTCGACGGCTACCTGGGCCGCATCCTGGATCTGGTCACGAGCGACGAGCGATTCAAGGACAAGACAACCATTATCCTCTCGGCCGACCACGGCGGCACCGGGCTCGACCACGGCTTCAACACCAATCCGCTGAACTACAAGATTCCGTTCATCGTCTGGGGCGCCGGGGTAACGCCCAAAGACATTTACGCTTTGAACGCCGATAGCCGGCAAGACCCACAGGACGCTCGCCCCGACTACACCGACGCGGGTAAGCAGCCGATTCGTAATGGCGACGGCGGCAACCTGGCCCTCAAGCTGTTGGGCCTGGGGCCGATTCCCGACTCGACGATCAATGCGGCCCAGGATCTTAAGGTTCATTAGGCGGCAGTGGCCGCGGCTTCCCAGCGATCAAGGAGATTGAATGGCGCACCACGCGAGCTTCCGCCAGGGAATATCCGCTGCGCTGCTGATGCTGGCGGCGTGGGCGCCGGCCACGGCTGAAGAGGCCGTCTATTTTCGCTCGGATAACGGGCTGGCCGCGGCCGACACCAATCCGCTGCCCGACGCACTCGACGATGCGCGGCTGGCCTGGAAAACGCCCCTGCCGCCCGGCCACTCGACGCCGATGCTGCAGGGCGACCGGCTTTTCGTCACCGCTCACGAAGGTAACGACCTTTTGACGTTGTGCCTCGATCGCCGCGACGGCAACGTGCTCTGGAAGCAAGCACTTCAGGTCGAACAGCTCGAGAAGGTTCACAACGAAGGCAGCCCCGCGGCGGCCAGCGTGGCTTGCGACGCCAGCCGCGTGGTGGCGTTCTTCGGCAGTTACGGCCTGGTCTGCTACGACCTCAACGGCAATCCCCTTTGGACCCGACGGCTGGGCCCATTTCGCGACGAATTTGGCGCGGCCAGCTCCCCCATTCTGGTCGACGATCGCGTGATACTGTGCGAGGACCACGACCTCGATAGTTTTCTACTGGCGGTCGAGGCCCGCACGGGACAAACCGCCTGGCAAACCCCGCGCGAGGGCTTCACGCGCAGCTACTCCACTCCGGTGGTTTGGCAGGTGGGCCAGGCACGGCAGTTGGTCGTCTCCGGCGCGCTGCAGCTGGCCGGCTATGAGTTGACAGATGAACAGGCGGCGATGTTGGAA
>CAZPED010000178.1:0-6883 GCA_964585335.1 uncultured Planctomycetaceae bacterium
TCATGCTCAGCGAATTCCTGAACACGCGGGAACGGCCGGGGGCTCCCCGCGATCGGGCCGAGGATTACGCCCGGTCGTACGCCCAACACCTGGTCGATACCTACTAGGCGGATTCGGTCAGGTTGTACTTGCGCCGACACTACGTGCCCCGCATGGCCGAGGTGCAGCAGGGACTGCGGCTGTCGGACAAGTCGCTGTACGAAGAGCGGCTGATCGTCGAGTACACGAAAGACAAACCATGAACCAGCTTATCCAGTACGCGCGGGACTGGCTGCGTGAAGTCGGCGAAGGTTGGACCCGGTTTTGGTTTTCGCCCACCGATCCGGCCACGCTGGGGGCCATTCGTATTTGCACTGGTGCCATGTTGCTGTACACGCACCTGGTGTGGGGCCTGGACTTGATGGCCTTCTTCGGCCCCCATGGCTGGTTGTCGCGTGAAGCCGTGGGGCTGATGCAACACGACACCTACTCGTTCAGTTACCTGTGGTGGCTGCAAGATTCGCCCGCCGCGCTTTGGACGGCCCACGTGCTCGCGCTCGTGGCCTTCGGCTTGCTCACCGTCGGCCTCTGGACACGCGCGGCCGCGATCGCGTCGCTCGTGGCGGCTCTGTCCTATGTGGCCCGGGTACCGGGGGCGTTATTCGGGCTCGACCAGATTAACGTCATGCTCTGTACTTACCTGGCCGTGGGGCCCAGCGGCGACGCCTATTCGCTCGATCGCTGGCTCAAGAGACGTAAGGCGGGGGGGCCGTTGCCGATTCGCGAGAGTTGGGCCGCGAACGTCTCGATCCGGCTGATTCAGTTGCACATGTGCGTGGTCTACCTGTTCGCGGGCACAGCAAAGCTCACGGGCCAGGCCTGGTGGGATGGCACGGCCATGTGGATGGCCTTTGGCAACATGGAGTATCAATCGCTCGACATGACCTGGATGGCCGACTGGCCGCGGCTGATGAACTTGTTGGCCCATGTCACCATCGTCTGGGAGATCTTTTATTGTGCTTTGGTCTGGCCGCGGCTCACGCGTCCGATCGTGCTGGCTCTGGCCGTGCCTTTGCACCTGGGAATCGCCGTCTGCCTGGGCATGATCACATTTGGCTTGATCATGCTGGTCGGCAACATGGCGTTTGTGCCGCCGTGGCTCATCCGCGCCGTTTTGCCCGGACGGCCGGTCGTAGTGGGCAGGGCAGGGGAGCAGCGTGCAGAGCCCTCTAAGGGCAATCCGGCTCGAGGCCTGCGTTCGGCTACGAGCGTGGCGGGCGCCAAACGCTAGCGATACTCTTCGCGAGGATCTGGCCGCCTGAGTCGAGATGAATTCGGGCCCCCCCTGTGACAGCTAGTTGTCACTGCCTTTGGGCCACGGCTTGCGATAGCCGCCTGGCGGGTCGATAAGTGGTCGGCAGAGTCGCTGCCGTCCCGTTCTCGATCCGCCGAGGTAACTTGCCGTGCATCGCCCGTTGATCTGCCAGTCGGCTTCGGCCGAGGAGCCGCGTGGGCCATCGCTACCCAGCCATCCGCTCCTCACCGAACAAACTCACGTGGCGTTTGAAAACGCGGAGCTGCGTCTGGAATGGAACGTGGTCCGCAACCGCGCGACAACGGCCGAGTCGCGGGAGCTGAAAATCAGGCCAGCCGACCAGTCGCGTCATGCCGCGGTAATCGTTCCGCAATTGATCGATGGCCGGCTGTTGTTGCTGGGGCGCTATCGCTACGCCATCGCGCGATGGTCGCTCGAGTTTCCCCGCTACTGGGGTGAATCAAGCGACGAAGGTTGGCTGGAACAAGCCGAAGACAGCCTGTTGAGATATACAGGCTTGCGATCGGCCCGCATGCGTTTGCTGGGAGCATTGCACGCCGATCCGGAGCTCGTGGCCTATACCACTCTCGTCATCCTGGCCGAGAATTGCGGCGGACCGCCGGGGCCACCGCCTGATCCGCAGCAGCTCATCGCCGGAACCCAGGCGGTCAATCGCCAGGAGCTGCAAGGGCTGGCGCGACGGGGCGACATTTGTTGCGGCGTCACGCTGGCCGCCCTGTCCCTGCTGCGTGCCCAGGTGAACGAATAGACGGGCGCCATACAGGTCTGGCGGCGGGGCCGTCTGGTTCCAGCGTTTCCGAGCAGCCCAGCGAACCTGGCACGGCCGGGAATTGTCCCTGGTTCGGCCGATATTCGGCAGATATACTAGCATTTTCGCCTGCGCCGGCCGGTTCGGGGCAGGGACCGCACTAGCCAACTGGGGAGTCCTCGCGTGTTCGATACCGTGGCCATCGTGGGAGCGACCGGAGCAGTAGGAACGATCATTTGCCGCCTGTTGGCCGAGCGCAAATTCCCGTTCAAGCACATCAAGTTCCTGGCCTCGGGACGTTCGGCAGGCAAGACGCTGAAGTTCGCCGGGCGCGATCACACGATCGAGGAACTGACGCCCGAGGCATTCGAAGGAGTCGACCTGGCCATCGGCAGCACCCCCGACGAAGTTGCTAGGGACTTTGGCCCCTGGGCCGTCGAGCGCGGCTGCCTGGTGGTAGATGAGAGCGGCTATTGGCGCATGGATCCCAAGGTGCCGCTGGTTGTGCCCGAAGTGAATCCCGACGCGGTCGAGCAACACCAGGGCATCATCGCCAGCCCGAACTGCTCGACAACGCAGATGGTCGTGGCGATGAAGCCGCTCCACGACGCGGCGCGCATTCGCCGCGTGATCGTTAGCACCTACCAGGCCACGAGCGGCATGGGCCTGGCCGGCAGCAAGGAGCTGCAAGAGGCAACCCGCGCCGAAGTAGCCGGTCAGCAATTTACTCCCAGCGCGTTTGCCCACAAGATCGCCTTCAACCTGATTCCGCAAATTGGGTCGCACAAGGAACACGGCTACACGTCGGAAGAGATGAAAATGGTCTACGAGACGCGCAAAATCATCGGCGACGAGTCGATCCAGGTTTGTCCGACGTGCGTGCGGGTGCCGGTGGTCAACTGCCACAGCGAGAGTATCCTGGTCGAGACCGAAAAGAAGCTGACCGTCGACGTAGCGCGGCGTTTGTTTGCCGCCACACCCGGCATCGTCGTGGTCGATGACCTGGCGGCCAAAAGCTACCCGATGCCCTCGACCTGCGATGATCGCGACGAGGTGTTCATCGGCCGCATTCGCGAGGACATTTCGAGCCCCAATGGCCTGGCGTTCTGGTGTGTCAGCGACAACCTGCGAAAGGGCGCCGCGACCAATGCCGTGCAAATCGCCGAGCTGCTCGTGCGGAAGGGAGTGCGTGGCCGGGGCAGGGGAGCGGCTCTGGCCGGCCGCTAGCCCGCGCAGAACTTCGCGCCAACGGGTCCCATGCGCACCTTCAAGCTCACGTTGGCTTACGATGGCACCCTGTACTCGGGCTGGCAATTGCAGCCCGGCCGGCCCACGGTGCAACAGGCACTGGAACTGGCGCTCGAGCGCATCACGGGCGAGGCGACTCGCGCGGCTGCCAGCGGACGCACGGATGCCGGCGTGCACGCCCTGGGCCAGGTCGTTAGTTTTCGCAGCTCAACGCACCTGGACCCCGCCGTTCTGCAAAAGGCGCTGAATGCCGAGCTGCCTCGGGATATCGCGGCGGTCGACCTAACGGAAGCCAATAACGACTTCCATGCCAGGCGCGACGCCGTGCGCAAGCTGTATCGCTATATGCTCGACGACGGTCCGGTGCGCGACGTCTTCGCGCGAGCTTACGTGTGGCAAGTGCGCACCCGGCTCGACGACGCGGCGATGCACCGCGCGGCTCAGGTGCTAGTCGGCCGGCACGATTTTTCCAGCTTCGAAACGCACGGATCGGAGCGGGAATCGAGCGTTCGCACGATTTTCGAGGTTTCGCTGCGGCGAGGGCAGGGCGCCGCGGCCCACCGGTTGACCTTCGAAATCGCTGGCGACGGGTTTCTCTATAACATGGTCCGCACGATCGTTGGTACGCTGGTGGAAGTGGGACGCGGCGTGCGCGACGAAAGCTGGCTGGCCGCAGTGTTGGCCGCTTGCGACCGCACCGCCGCGGGCCAAACGGCGCCGCCTCAAGGCCTTTTCCTGGTGAGCGTCGATTATCCTTAGGTCGCGCCGCCAGCCCCCGCGGCGCGTTCAAGTCAATCGCATGCGTATCGCACACGTCATTACACGTTTGATCCTCGGCGGCGCCCAAGAGAACACCGTGCTGACGTGCGAAGATTTGCTGCGACTGCACGGCGACGACGTATTGCTGATTACCGGGCCGCCACTTGGCCCCGAGGGAAGCCTGCTGAACCGCGTGCGGGCAAGCGGCGTGCCTGTCGAAATCGTGCCCGCGCTGCGACGCGAGATTCACCCGCTGCGCGATATGCAAAGCTACTGGCACATCAAACGTGCGCTGCGGCATTTTGCCCCCAATGTTGTCCACACGCACAGCGCCAAGGCAGGCATCCTGGGCCGCCTTGCCGCCCGATCGCTTGGCGTGCCTGCAATCGTTCACACGGTTCACGGGGCGCCGTTTCATCCGTACCAGAGCAGGGGAGCTCGAGAGCTGTTTCGTTGGTGCGAGCGGTATGCGGCCGGGCGTTGCGATGCGCTGGTCAGCGTGGCCGACGCGATGACCAGCATGCTGGTCGAGGCCGGCGTGGCTCCCGCCGAGCAGTTCACGACTGTTTACAGCGGAATGGAAGTCGAGCCGTTTCTGAAAGCAAACACGCTACGGGCCACCGTTCGCGCGCGGTTGGGATATCGCGATGAACACGTCGTGGTCGGCAAGATTGCCCGGCTCTTTCACCTGAAGGGGCACGAATACCTGGTGCGCGCGGCCGAACAAGTGGTGCGGGCGCAGCCCAATGTCCGCTTCTTGCTGGTGGGAGACGGCATCTTGTCCGACGAGATCCACCATCGCGTGGCCCAAGCGCACCTGGACGACTATTTTCAATTCACGGGCCTGGTGCCTCCGGAAGAGATTCCCGGGCTGATCGGCGCCATGGACGTGGTCGTCCACACCAGCTTGCGGGAAGGGCTGGCCCGCGTGTTACCGCAGGCGCTAATTGCCGGCAAACCGGTGGTCAGCTACGACGTGGATGGCGCCCGCGAGGTGGTGATCAACGACGTGACCGGCATTCTATTGGAGCCGATGAGCATTGATCCGCTGGCCGAGGCATTGACCCGACTGGCAGCCGACGCCCCCTTGCGAAGTCGCCTGGGCGCCCAGGGCCAGACGCTCTTTACCGAGCAGTTCCGTCACGAGCACATGACCGCGCAGCTGCGCGCGCTTTACGAACGGCTGCTGGGCAGGGGGCGGGCGGCGGCCGAAAACTAAGTGTCGCGCTAGCCAACCCGGTGGGGGGCCAGACCGGTAGCCGCAAGTGCTTTGATCGTCCGGCGATGCGTCCGATCGTCGGGGTTGGTAAAATAGCAGAGACTTTGCGGCCGCCCGGGAGAGGCGTGCTTGTGGACGAGCGCGGCGGACCGCCAAAGTCGCCCGAAGCGAGCGCTGTGGCGTGGCACAAGAATACGTCGGATCCTATCGATTGCTGAACCTGATTCGCGCGGGAAAAACGTGCGAAGTCTGGGAAGTTATCAACGAATCCAGCGGGCAGCGATTGGCCATCAAGTTGTTGCGCGGCGAGGCCGCGCGCAACCGTGAGGACGTGGCCTTTCTGAAACACGAAAGCCAGGTTGGCAAGGGGCTGGACCATCCCTGCGTGATCAAGGTATACAACGCCGGCAGTGAGCGCGATTGCGCGTATCTGGCAATGGAACTGTTTCCGGCGCTCAACCTCAAGCAGTTAATCAACCAGGGCATCGAGAACCTGGCCCCCGTGGCCAGCGACATCATTCAAAAAGCTGCCCAAGGGCTTGGCTACTTTCACTCGCAGGGCTGGATCCATCGCGATATCAAGCCCGACAACTTCCTGGCCAAACCCGGCGGCGGCGTCAAGCTGATCGACTTTGCCTTGGCCACGCGCAAGAAAGGCGCGCTGGCCCGGCTGTTTGGCGGCAAGTCGAAAGTACAAGGCACGCGCAGCTACATGTCGCCCGAACAGATTCGCGGCCAGCCGGTTGACGAGCGCTCGGACATCTACAGCTTTGTCTGCATGGTGCACGAGCTGCTGGGGGGCAAACCTCCCTATACGGGCACGAGCACGAACGATTTGCTCAACAAGCACTTGCGGGCAGCCGTGCCACCACTGCAAGCGTCGAACAACAACGTGAGCGACAGCTTCGCGCAACTGGTGCGGCGGACGTTGTCGAAGAAACCGGAAGAACGCCCGGCTTCGCTGGACGATTTCCTGTCGGAGATGCACACGATGCAGCTGTTCAAGGTGCGTCCGACGGCGGTCAAACAAGCTGAATGAGATTGCCGGCCCCAGGCCGATGAAGTAAACAGTTGGCCGCTTGGTAGGAGCGGCCCGGACCAATGTCCGCCACTGGCGCCGCCAGCGGTGGCAAGCTATCGCGAGGTTGCTAGCAACATGGCCACTGTGAATCACCGTCTGGCGTTCGAACGCCCGATCTACGAGCTCGAATCCCGCCTGCAAACGCTCGAGGCTACGCCCGGCGACCTGGCAGCGCAGGAAGATATCAGCCGCTTGAAGCGCGAGCTCACCGAAACCAAGAAGCGCGTCTACGGCAACCTGACCGCCTGGGAAACGGTCCAGGTGGCGCGTCACTCGGATCGGCCGCTGACGACCGATTACCTCGACCTGGTGTTCGATGAGTTCGTCGAACTCCACGGCGACCGCTTCTTCGGCGACGACCGCGCGATGCGCTGTGGCTTTGCCAAACTCGACCAGTACAAGGTAATGGTCATCGGGCACCAGAAAGGCAAAACCACCAAGGAGCGCATCGCCTGCTACCACGGCTGCGCTCACCCCGAGGGTTACCGCAAGGCACTCTCAAAGATGAAACTG
>CAZPED010000179.1:0-6882 GCA_964585335.1 uncultured Planctomycetaceae bacterium
GGAGGCGATAGCTTGAGGCGGAAGTCCTGCCGGGCTTCCAGCGGATTGGCCGGCACCATCCACGACTTCATGTGCCCCACGCTTTGGAAGCGGGTGAGGGCTTTTTGCCAGACGCCCACTTCGGCGGCGATCGCGTCGGCATCGGCCGGCTTGGCGTCTTGCAAGCGCTGACAGATCGCGCGAATCAATGCCGAGGGTTCGGGTCCGGTCAGCAGTGTCCACAGCGAGCCCAGGTACTTGGCGTTCAGGCTATATTGTTTGGCCACGTCGGGCACCGACTTGCGGCCCGACGCCATCGCCTCGCGCTCGGTGAGCACGGCGGCGAAGTATTTTTCCAGCGGCAGCCGCCCGCCATCGCTCGAGTTCCAGGTCAGGCCTTGCAGGTGGACTTCGGTGTTGAGGCTGGGGTCGCTATAGCGCAGATACGTCTGCCGGATTTCGGCCAGAATTTCGTTCGTCCAGTCGCTGGGCGTGGTCGACGACGAAAAGCGGAATCCGCTGGGCAGTAGCACGGCGTGGGCGGCGATTTCCTTGGCCGCGTCGAAGTACTTGGTCAGCAGCGACGGCGACATGACCAGCGCGCTACCCGTGTTGGTAAAGCCCTCTCCCGCGGCGCTGTCCGCCGGAAACTCCTTGGCCGGGCTGAGCGGCACGCCGGTCAGGTCGCGCACCGTGTAGGTGTATTCGGCGTTGCACAAGCGGCGGAGCACGACGGGGCCCGGGTCGCCGGCGCTAGCCAGTGCTTCGGCATGCAGGTAGCGCTCGACCCAGCCGCGCAATTGCTTGCGCTCGTCGGCCGTCGGCTGCTTGGCGTCCTTGGGGGGCATTTCGCCGTTGTCGATCATTTCGGCCACTTTGAGCCAGACTTTCGTGGCCGACCGGATGTCTGACAGCTGCACGAATCGCGCCAGGTCGAGGTCTCCCTCAGGCGCATCGCCTTTGTGGCAATCGAGGCAGTACGTCGCCAATAGCGGGCGCGTGGCCGACGTGTATTCGGTGCCCAGGGCCACTAGCGCCGGCGTGGGCTCGTCGCCCGCGGCAGAGCGCGACAGGCCGCACGACGCGGCAAGCAAAACAACCAGGGTCGTAACGCGGTAGCTCACGGAGTTGCCTCCATCCGTTCACGATGACTTTCGATATGCCCGCGAAGCGACTCGCAGGCCAAGGCCAGGTTGCCGTCGCGGAGCGCATCGAGAATCTGTCGATGGCTCTCGATGGCATGTTGCCACTCGGCTTTCTTCACGCTCTCGCGAAAGCGCATGAAGAAGATTTGCAGCAAGTCGTTAAACGCCACCAGCGGCGTCAGCCCGCTGGCTTCGAGCAGCTGGCGGTGAAACGCCACGTCGAGCTCGATCCAGCCGGCCAGCGTGCGGGCTTTGCCGAACTGCTCGACAATGCTCGAAAGCTGCTGGTAGATCGTGGGGTCGGTTTGCATTTGCCGCACGACAAACGGCAAGCCGCCGGTTTCGATCACGATGCGGGTATCGAGCAATTGGGCGGGCGTGGCCTCGCGCATCGCGGGATGAAACCGCAGGAAGGGGGTCACGCGTTCCAGGTCGAGCTGGCCCACGGTCAGGCCGCGGCGGGGCGAGGCGGCCAACAGGCCCAAAAATTCGAGCGATTTGGTAGCCTCGCGCACGGCCAGACGGCTGACGCCCAATTGGTCGGCAAACTCGTGTTCGGTGGGCAACCGGTCGCCGGCTTGCAGGTTGTTCGAGAGAATATGGTCGCGGATGCGATCGGCGACGGCGTCGCTCAGTCGTTTGCGTCCGATCGCTTGCATGTTCAGATGCCTTGAGGCGTGAGGGAGGACCGGTATTTGGCGCTCCCCAGGGGCGGGCACGGTTGATTGCAACCGCGATGGCAATGATTATATTGTCATACATTTGACCCGTCAACGCGCCGGCTCCCGGCGCGGTTCCCCGCAGGCCCCGTCGATGTCGCTCGCTCCGCCGCCGCTCGTAGCGCTTTACCGCACCATGCAATTAATTCGCCAGTGCGAAGAGCAACTGGCGCGCGCCCATCAGCAAGGGCTCATCCACGGCGCCTGCCACACTTACGTGGGCGAGGAGGCGATTGCCACGGGCGTATGTGCACATCTGCGCCCGGACGATGCCGTGTTCAGCACACATCGCGGACATGGCCACGCGCTGGCCAAGGGCTTGCCGCCCCGCGAGCTGCTGGCCGAACTGTTTGGCCGCCAAACCGGTTGCTCGCGCGGACGCGGCGGCAGCATGCACCTGTTTGCCCCCGAAATTGGCCTGATGGGCACCAGCGGCATCGTCGGTCCCTGCATTCTGCAAGCGGCTGGCGCGGGCTACAGTTTTCAACTGCTCAAGACCGATCGCGTGGCCGTGGCTTTCTTCGGCGACGGCGCCGTGAACAACGGCGCCTTTCACGAGGGATTGAACCTGGCGGGCATCTGGAAGCTGCCCGTGCTGTTCGTTTGCGAGAATAACCAGTACGCCACCGAGGTGCCCTTTGCCAGCGCCGCGGCTTGCCCCGACGTGGGCGCCCGCGGACCGATTTACGGCATGCCGGGCCTGACGATCGACGGCAACGACGTGCTGGCCGTGTACGAAGCGGCCGGCGAGGCCGTGCGCCGCGCTCGCGCCGGTGGAGGACCCACGCTCCTCGAGTGCCGCACTTACCGCACCCGGGCGCACGCCGAGGGCATGGGCGACTTTGGCTATCGCACGCGCGAAGACGTCGAGGCCTGGAAGACCCGCTGCCCGATCCAATCGCTCCGCCGGGTGGTTGATCAGGCGGGGCATTCGCCGGGCGACGAGGGGGCCGCTTCGCTCGGCAAGCTCGACGAGGTGGAGCAGGAAGTCGCCCATGCCGTGGCCGACGCACAGCAGTTTGCTCAGTCCAGCAGCGACCCCGCGCCCGAATCGGCCACCGCGCACGTTTATGCGCCGCCGCGGAAAGCGTCGGCTCCCCCGCCGCCGGGCACCCGCGAGGCCACGTACATGCGGGCCACTTGGGAAGCGCTAAGTCACGAGATGGAGCAGAACGAGCGGATCTTCGTGCTCGGCGAGGGAATCGGCAAGCGCGGCGGCAACTTCCGCACGACCGAGGGACTTTACGACAAATATGGACCGCAGCGGCTACGCGACACGCCGATCGCCGAGCGTGGGTTCGTGGGCCTGGCCGGAGGCGCGGCCATGGCCGGCGCCCGTCCGGTGGTCGACTTCATGTTTGCCGACTTCGTGCTCGACGCGGTGGGCGAAATCATCAACCAGATCGCCAAAATCCAGTACATGTCGAGCGGGCGAATCCGCATGCCGATCCTGCTGCGGGGCTGTATTGGCATTGGCCATTCGGCCGCCACGCATCACTCGGGCAATTACTACACCATGTACGGGCAGTTTCCGGGGCTGCGGGTGGTGACGCCCGCCACGCCCTACGACGCCAAGGGGCTGCTCCATCACGCACTACGCTGCGACGACCCCGTGCTGTTTCTGGAACACCGAGAGGTGTTGTCGTACAAAGGGCCCGTGCCCGAGCAGCCGTACGAAATCGAGTTCGGCAAGGCGGCCGTCGTGCGGCCCGGCACGGAGGTCACCGTGGTGGCCGTGGCCCACATGCTGCACAAAACGCTCGAGGCCTGCGCGGTGCTGGCCGAGCGGGGCATTTCCGTGGAGTTGATCGACCCGCGGACGATCTCGCCACTCGACGTCGACACGGTTCTGGCGTCGGTGGCCAAGACCGGGCGGCTGCTGATCGTCGACGAATCGTTCGCGCCGTTTGGCGTGGGGGCCGAAATCGCGGCCCAGATTGCCGACCGCGGATTCGACGAGCTGGACGCGCCAATCCGTCGCTTGAATGGTGCGTTCTCGCCCACGCCGTACAGCCCATCGCTGGAGCAAGCCGTGGTGCCCAATGTGGCGACGATCGTCCGCGCGATCGAAGATCTCGTTTCCGAATAAGTGTGTGTGATGCTAGTGTTGCAGGGGGAAGGGCCGATTCATGGCGATTGAAGTGCGGGTGCCTCGACTTGGCTGGTCGATGGAAGAGGGAACGCTGACGCAGTGGCTGAAACGCGACGGCGACTTCGTGCGTCGCGGCGACGCGCTATTCGTGCTCGAGGGCGAAAAGGCCACCCAGGACATCGAAAGCTTCGACGAGGGGGTGTTGCGCTGGATGCCCGGTGGGCCCCAGGAAGGTGACGCGGTGCGGGTGGGGCAAGTCGTGGCCTGGCTATTGGCCGAGGGCGAAGACTTGCCAGAATCGACCCCGACCGCGCCGCAGGGCGAAGCCGCCGCGCCAGCGCTGGCCCCGGCGGGCGCGCCAGCGCCAGCTTCCGAATTCGCGGCAGCTTCCACAACATCGGCGGCGCCACGCGTTGCGCCGGCGGCCGGGCCTGCCGCGCGCCGACTGGCCAGGCAACTGCAAGTCGACCTGCACGGCCTGACCGGTAACGGCACCAGGCGGGTGTCGGTCGCCGACGTGCGGGCGGCCGCCCAACCGGCTGCGGCACCGACCGCCGAGCCTCACGCGTCGCCGCGAGCCCGCCGCCGGGCCAGCGAGTTGGGAATCGACTGGACCGGGCTGGCGGGCACGGGGCAGGGCGGACGCGTTCGCGAACGCGACGTGCTGGCCGCCGCGCAACTGGCCGTTCCCACGGAGCGCCGGGTGCCACAATCGGCGGTGCGCCGCACGATTGCCCGGCGGATGCTGGAAAGTCACCTGGCGACGGCGCCAGTGACCTTGACCACGCAAGTCGACGCCACGCAGCTGGTGCAGTTGCGGCAGCAGTTTCGCGCCGCGGCGGCGACCAGCGAGACCATCGTGCCCAGCTATACCGATTTCCTGCTCAAACTGGTGGCCATTTCGCTGGCCGAGCACCCGCGGCTGAATGCCCGCTGGGACGACGATACGATTGTCGAGTCGAGCGCGGTGCATCTGGGAATCGCCGTCGACACCGAGGCTGGCCTGCTCGTGCCGGTCGTTCGGCACGTCGAGCGGCTGACCGTGCGGCAGCTGTCGATCTGCTCGAAGTCGCTGGTCTCGAAGGCTCACGCCCGGCGGCTGAACCTCGAGGAGATGCAAGGCGGGACGTTCACGCTAACGAATTTGGGCAGCTACGGGATCGACGCCTTTACGCCGATCATCCACGAGCGTCAGTGCGCCATTTTGGGCGTGGGGCGCATCCTCAAGCAGCCGGCGGTGGTGGACGGGCAGATCGGAGTTCGCGACCTGATGAGCCTGAGCCTGACGTTCGACCACCGCATGGTCGACGGCGGCCCGGCGGCCCGGTTTTTGCAAACGCTGTGCAGGGCCATCGAGAACCCGGCCGAACGGCTGATCGGCTGATGGCCGCCGCAGCCGCCACGAGCCTTCGACCCACTCGTAGGGCGATTGCCACCCCGGCTTGCCGACCGTCGGGTGCTCGCCGATAATCGCTCGCTGCTGGCATCTGGCGCTTACTGCTCGTCCGCGAGGCTTGCGTGGCCACTTCGACCTTTGACATCGTGCGGCTCGATGCCGCGGGCTACCAGCGGGCGGCCACGGCGCTGGCTCGCGCCTTTCAAGACTATCGGCTGATGGTCTATGCCGCGCCCGAAGCGCGGCGGCGGCTGCGCGGCGTGCCGGCGCTCTATGGCGCACTACTGGCCGATAGTTTCCGCTACGGCGAAGTGTATGTGCCCCGCGACGGCTCGGGGGCCGCGTGCTGGCTGCCCCCCGACCGCGTGCACGCGGGACTGCTGCGGCAAGTGCGCTCGGGTATGCTGAAGCTGCCGTTGGCATTTGGCTGGTCGGGGTTCAACCGGCTGTTGCCCTACGACGCGGCGACGCGGCATTTGCATCACAAGCACGCGTCGATGCCGCACTGGTATCTTTCGGCCATCGGCGTGGAGCCCGCGCGGCAAGGCCAGGGACTGGGGGGCGCGCTAATGCGGCCCATTTTGCAAAAGGCCGACGCCAGCGGCGTGGCCTGTTACCTGGAAACCCACCGCGAAGAGAACGTCCGCCTCTACGAGCGACATGGTTTTGTCGTCGCCGAGCATGCCGACGTGCCGGGGCACGAAGTGCCCATTTGGGCCATGCTGCGGCCGGCCAGACCGGCGACTTGAGCCGCTTTGGCCGGGCGAAAGATTAATCCTGGTCACCCCGGCGCGTCGAAGAACCTTGTTGGTCGATCGGGCCCGCCGTTGCCGCCGGGCCCGGGCCCACCGCCGCTCCCCAAGCCGGTTTGTGGACTAAGTTTGAGATGGGCCGCTGCGCAAGCGGGCCCTGCCAGGCCAAGGTCAGGAAAAGTCGCGACATGCGTGTGCACATCGTTCTCGCTGCCGCTCTGTTGGCGTTGCAACTGCTCGGTGCTGCGCGAGGGGCCGATCTGCCGCGCGAGCTGACCTCGCAGGCCGCGCCGGCGCTCGAACAGGCGCGCAAGCTGTACCACCGGGCAACGATCTATGGCGTCGTGCGCCGCGAAGAGCCACCCGCGCACAAGGCGAGCGAACAGGAGTTCGTCTTGCGCGCCTCGGGCGCGCGGTTGCGGCTCGACCTGACCACACTGGCCGACCAGGGCATGGGCACGCGCGTGGGAGCCACGAACATGTACATGGCCACGGGCATTGGTTCGCTCGTCACGATGCGGGCGCCGGGCGAGACCGTGTTCCACGATGCCCGCGAGCTGAAGTACGCCGACACCAAGCACAAGATCGAAAGCACGGTGCGCTTGAACGATGTCTACACGTTTGGCGACTACCCGACGGTGCTCGACTTTTTGCGGCAGCCGGGCGTCAGCGGCGTGCGTTTCAAGACGTTGGATCGCGACGGTCAGAAGCTGCTCAAGGTGAATTACCAGGAGATCACCGGGCGGCAAGACAAGCAGACCGCCTGGTCGTCGTACTTTATTTTCTCGCCCGCCGAGCA
>CAZPED010000180.1:0-6869 GCA_964585335.1 uncultured Planctomycetaceae bacterium
GCGCGCGCGCTGGCCGAGGCCGATCCGGCTGGCAATTCGACGGCCGAGCGCTGCGGCGAAAGCCTGCGGCTGGCCAAGGAGCGGCTGGACGAGGCCCGTGAGCTGAATCGCACGCAGCGGGGCGAGGAACTAATTGCCGCCGAGGTGCGGCTGGCGCTCACCGAAATCGGCAAGGTCGTGGGCACGATCTACACCGACGACATTCTCGATCGGGTGTTCAGCCGGTTCTGCATCGGCAAGTGAGATTGCTATCACCGTGGCGTGTTGCCGTGGTGTCCCAGCCGCCGAAGCCCGGCACTTATCGGCTGGCTTTGCCAAGATTGGCCCGCCGTGTGCGAATCGCACCTTAGAATCGTCAGGCGGGTTTGAGCCGCGGTGATCGAACTGGCGGCATTAGCCCTTTTGGGCTACAGTACACGGCGCAATTCCCCCCAGGCGTGTGGTGAACCGAGAAGACCCTGGACCATCGGACACTTTTCCCACCGCTTTCCAATCGAGGTTGTATCATGCGAGCTCATGCTCTTGCGCTGTTGGCGCTGACCGCGCTGACGGCCAGTCAGGTGTCGGCCAGTCCGCCCGGAGTTTCCATCGGCACCAAGGTCGATAACTTCACGCTCCGCGATTTCCGCGGCCAGTCGGTTTCGCTTGGCGAGGCCGGCAAAGATAAAGTCGTCGTGCTGGCCTTCCTGGGCGTCGAATGCCCGCTGGCCAAGCTCTACGCGCCGCGTTTGGCCGAATTGGCCAAGCAGTACGAGTCGAAGGGCGTGGTGTTCCTGGGCATCGACGCCAATCGCCAGGACGCCGTCACCGAGATTGCCGCCTTTGCTCGCACGCACGAAATCAACTTTCCGATCCTGAAGGACTTGAACCAGCAGGTGGCCGACCGCGTGGGCGCCAAGCGCACGCCGGAAGTGGTGGTGCTCGACCGCGGCCGGGCGATTCGCTATCGCGGCCGCATCGACGACCAGTACGGCTTCAAGTCGAACATGAACTATCAAAAGGTCGCCACGGGCGAGCGCGACCTGGTCGACGCCCTCGACGCGGTGCTGGCCGGCCAGCAAGTGGCCAAGGCCGAAGTGCCGGCCCAGGGCTGCCTCATCGGCCGCGATCTGAAGCCGTCGGCCGGCAGCGAAGTGACCTACACCAAGCAAGTCTCGCGGATCATGAACGAGCACTGTGTGTTCTGCCACCGCGAGGGACAGATCGCGCCGTTCACGCTCACCAGCTACGAGGACGTGGCCGGCTGGGCCTCGATGATCGACGAAGTGGTGCAAACTGAGCGGATGCCCCCCTGGCACGCCAATCAGAAGTTCGGCCACTTCAGCAACGATGCCCGCCTAAGCGACGCCGACAAGGCCACCTTGGCCAAGTGGGTTGCCAGCGGCGCGCCGCAAGGCGATCCGAAAGATATGCCCGAGCCGCCCAAGTTTGCCACCGGCTGGATGATTCCGCAGCCCGAGCAAGTGCTGTACATGCGCGACGAGCCGTTCGACGTGCCGGCCACCGGCGTGGTCGACTACCAGATGTTCATTGCCGATCCGGGCTGGAAGGAAGACAAGTGGATTTCGGCCATCGAGCCCCGACCGGGTAATCCGGCCGTGGTACACCACATTCTGATGTTCGTCATTCCGCCCGACGGCAACATCAGCAACGGTTTGGGCAGCGGCAACGACTTTTTGGGCGCCTACGCCCCCGGGTTGCGGCCCGAGCCGTTGGAGACCGGCATGGCCCGGTTCGTGCCGGCCGGCTCGAAGCTGATTTTCCAGATGCACTACACGCCCAACGGTTCGGCGCAAAAGGACCGCAGCTACTGCGGCTTCGTGTTTGCCGACCCCAAAACGGTGAAGAAAGAAGTGCGGGTCAACAGCGCGCTCAACGCCGTGTTTCAGATTCCGCCGGGCGCGGACAGCTTCGCGGTCAATGCGCGGCACATTTTCCGCGACGACACGCTGCTGCTGACCATGATGCCGCACATGCACCTGCGCGGCAAAGCGTTCCGTTACGAGGCCACGTATCCTGACGGCAAGAAGGAAGTGCTGCTCGACGTGCCCCGCTACGACTTCGGCTGGCAGACCAATTACCGGCTGGCCGAGCCCAAGCTGATGCCGCGCGGCACGCGTATGGATTGCTACGCCGTGTTCGACAACTCGGAAGACAACTTGAACAATCCCGATCCGAAGGTGCCGGTCCGCTTCGGCGACCAGACGTTCGAGGAAATGATGATTGGCTTCTTCGAGGCGATGCCGGCCCACGAAGATCGGCAGCATCCCGAACAGGCGGCCAAGCCGCTTTCGCGGGTCGAGCAGTTCAACGTCATTCTGGCCGCCACCAAGGGCGAGCCCGACGACAACGTCAAGGTCGGCGCGTATATGGCCCTTTCCGATCCGCAGATCTTCCGCCAGTTCGGCTTCATTCTGCGGACCATGGTGCCGCAGGTCGATCGGCTGTGCATCACGGGCGTGAAGGACGGCAAGCTGGTCGAAATGTTCGGTCCGCGCAAGGCTCCCGACATCGACCGCGAGGTCGAGGGAGACAAGGAAGTCGAGGAGCTGGTCAAGCAGGCTCAGCAGCGGGCGGCCAAGCAGTCGGGCAAACCGATGGTGCAAAACCTGCTGAATCCAATCGAGCCGGTCGCCGCGGCCGACTCGGGCCTGGCCGAAGTTGCCGCGGGCAAAGCGCCCGTCGTCTACAACGACTTGACCAAGGCCAAGGGCAGAGTGTTCGAGGAGATGGTCAAGCGCGGCGCCAAGTCGAGCCTGCACGTGCCGGCCGAATTGCGGGGCCAGCGGGTTTCGATCAACTTCTGGAGCACCGACCCCAACGCGTTCACGCCGCAGGCCCAGGCCTTGCTCGTGGGCGTGGCCCAGATCATGACGGCGCCGAAGGACAACGCCCAAGCGGCGAAGTAGCCGGCGCGCGAGGTAATAATGAGTGAATCCGCCGAGGCGGTCGCACGAGAGCGGCCGCCTCGGTTTTTTTGCGCGCGGCGTGAGGACTGACGCCTCCGATCCGCTCTGCGATTCAGCAGCTTGCGGAAACGGCTGGCCCCGATTCCGAGCGGAGAGCTGATTTCGGGTAGAATCGAGGCAGGGCACGGGGCGGGGCGATTGGCGGCAGAGCGAGGTTGCCAACTCGTGGCGGAGGCCGCCGCCCGTCACCTCGTCGCGTTCCAGGTTGAACGCTACGGTGCTCGAACGGACGCGGCTCTGCTGCCGCAGGTAATTGGGTTGGAAGATTGCCTCTATCCGGGGCAACTCGCACGAATACCAGGCACGCCGTGCCCGGCCTGGTGTTGGCCGGGCACGGCGCGTTGTTGCCGGACATACATTAGCCGCGGCGATGCCGGCGGCGGTATCCAGACGCGATCAATCCAATCAGTCCACAGCCGGCCAGACAAATGCTGCTCGGTTCGGGAACGCTCACGTCCGATGCGACCTGAACTCCGAATGGAATCCCCGCGGGAACCAGGTACTGCGTGAGGTCCTGAAGCAGGCCGGTCTCGCCCAGGTAGACCGCCCCGCGAAGGTTCGGCAGCAAGCTGGCGATGGCCGGCAGGTCGGGATGTCCATCGGACAGCAGCGACACGAACGCCGGCGCCGAGGTGATGCCCAGCGTCGAGATCACCACGTCGCTAAGTAGCGCCGTTTGACCGTCGGGCAGCACGACCGGAATGGGCACTTCGCCCGGTTCCAGGGGCTCGCCGGGCGGTTCGAGCAATGCCACGATACTGACACCCGGCAGCCCGATTGCCGTGAGTGGCGGGATCGGAATGGGCACGGGAGTGGCGCTGCCCGGGGCCCACGTCAGGTCGGGTTCGACCCCGG
This sequence comes from uncultured Planctomycetaceae bacterium, assembly GCA_964585335.1. Lineage (GTDB taxonomy): Bacteria > Planctomycetota > Planctomycetia > Pirellulales > PALSA-1355 > CAZPED01. The sequence goes on from CAZPED010000180.1 coordinate 3,825, forward strand.
GGGGAGACGACTCGGGAATGAAGAAGTCGAAGATCGGCACGGGCGCCGCGCCGCCAATATCCGAAATCACGAGCTCATCGCTTTCCAAAGTGGCAGCGCTGGCTCGGCCCTGGGCAAACGGCGAAATGCAGTAGATTGCCGCCAGGAAGAGGCTAGCCGCGGGGAGTCTAATGCTCATGGTCATGATCGATAACCCTTTACATGGTGGGATCGAAACAACTGGGATGGAGAACACTAGACCTCTTCAGTCGCTAGGTGCGACGCTGTCCGTTTAACAAACCGCGGACATACGGTTCACTGGCGTCCCTCCGCTTCTCTGAGCACTGTCGTGGCACCCTGGAGAAACGCCTCCGCGGTGCCGCAAGAAATGTTCGGGAAAAAGCAAAAAATCCTTTGCTGTTGCGTCGAATCTAGCGAGATGCTGGCTAAAGTCAAGTAAGTTTATCGCCGTTAAGCGTATTTGCTGATTTGGGCTGCCAGCGCAACAACCGCGCGTTTGGCAACGCGGATTTCGAATCAGCCGGGCGCTACCACTGGTAGTACGCCCCGCCCGAGCCGACGTGGAACACCTGCTGGGTGTTCAGCTGGGCGTCGTAGTTGCCGTAGAGGTTCCAGCCGCCGGCCAGCTCGTAGCGGAGGCCGGCGCCGAGGATCGCCCAGTCGCGACCCAGGTTCAGGCCCGAGACGGCAAAGCTTCCGCCGCCAATCGGGCCGAAGTAGGCGTTGACCACCGAAGTGGGGTCGAGAAACTCGTGCAGCCACAGGGCGCGCAGCTCGGGCAGCAGGCGGCCGTTGTCCAGCGGGCGGTCGTATTGCAGCCGGCTGCCGACCAGGCCGCGGAGCGAATTGGCGTCGATGCCGCTGACGGCCAGGTCGAGCACGCCGGCCCCCGACTCGGTGTAGTTGTTCTGCCGCAGGTAGATGTATTGCAGCGCCCCGTAGGGTTGCAGCGTGCAGCGCGCGGTGCGAAAGGCGACGCCGCGTTCGAAGTAGCCGTAGCTTTGCCAGCCGCTGAAGGCGCCGCTGGCCTGGCGATGGATGCCGTCGAAGTCGATCAGCCGGCGTTCGCTGTAGCCGTTGAATTGCAGGCCGGCGATCAAGCTGTAGTAGTTGAAGCCGTCGTCCTTGTGGAGATAGGCCCCCAGCATGCCGCCATTGGCCCGGGCGCTTTGCGTGAGCCCGTTGAGTTGCAGGCTGGTGCCCTGATAGCCGCCGAAGAAGCCGAGTCGGCCGGCGTCGTCGTAGCTGGTTTCGGCGCCCAGCAGCGTGCCGCCCAGCGCGTAGTTCAACCCGGCGGCGTTGCCGTCGGACTGGGCGCTGCCGCCGAGCCCGTAGCCAAACCCCCAGCCGCGCCATTCACTGTGAACCGCTCGCGAAACCAGCACGCTCTGTGCCGTGCCGCCACTCTGCCCATAACCGGCCAACACGATGGGCGTGGTGTTGCCAGGCGGTGAGCTGGCCGCGTAGCCGCCCGTGCCGCCGGGCAGCGTGCCGGCGCGGAGCTGTCCGGCCAGTTGCTGTACCACGAGCGTGGTGCCTTGCAGGCTGGCGGTGGCCAGGCTGGGCGAGACCTGGTCGGTCATGGCATTGAACGCCGCGCGCACGGCGGCCGGGTCGCCAAGCAGCGTGTCCAGTCCATTCAAGACGGATTGCAGATCGTCGTTCCAGGTGAAAGCAATCGTGTCGACGTAGTTGGCCAGCGCCGTTTCGTTGGGCGTGTTGGCGTAGGCGACGTAGTCGGCCGGCGGCAGACTGCTGAGCGTGAAGGTGGCCCAGTAGTAGCCATCGACTGCTTCGTAACCCAGCGTGGCGGCCATGCCAGGGATGTTGTCGGTGATCGACGTAAACTGGCCGTTGATCGGCTGGTCGGAACGGAGGAACTGGTAGGTCGCGCCATCGCTGTAAGTGCCTTGCGCGGCTTTGACGTTTACGGCGCCCCCTTGCAAATCGACCCGAGAGGCCGCCAGCACCGCGTTGTTGGTGCCCGGCGTGGTGCCGCCGGCCGTCAGGCCGATGGAAAGTGTGCCCCCGGTGGTTTGCGTATAGTCTTGGCCGAAAGCCAGAATATCGAGGGGACTGCCGGGTGCAACTGTGCCCGAGTTAATCAGGCTGCCGTTGATGATGGCGGTGCCTCCTAGCAATGCTCCCGGTCCGACCGTGGTGGTAAGCACGTCAGAGACGGTGCTCATGTTGAGGATCACGGCTCCTTGATTGACCTGGAGTGCGCCCAGGATCTTTTGCTGATCGGTCAGATAAAGGGTGCCGCTGCCGGTCTTGACGAGCGTCGACAGCGCGAACCCACCCATGGCCGATCCGATCGTCGTATCGTAGGCGCCGTCCACGGTGATGGTGAACGGGTTGGGAGTTGCATCGAGAATCGATGCTCCGGTGAACACCAGCGCCCCGCTGGCGGCCGTAATCGTCAGGTCGTTCTGATAGTTGAGGAAGGCCTCGATGGTTTGCGTTTGGGCGCTGTTGTTCGTGATTTGCGCGGGACCGACAATTCCCGCCACCATCGGCAACCCTTGCGCGGAAATGACGAAGGGGCCGGCCTGATCGTCGAAGGTGAGCGATCCGAAGGTAATTGCCGTGAAGTCGGGGTTCAGACGCGTCGTGCCCGCCATGACGATTTGGCTGTTGGTGAAGGCGGGCCGTTGGTCGTCTTGCCAGTTCTCGACGGTTAGCCAGGAGTTGTTCGAGCCCAAGCCGGTCCAGGTGAAGGTTTGGGCGAGCAGGGGCTGGGCGTCGGCCAGGCCGAGCAGCAGCGCCAAGCAGTACGCGGCTAGCGCTTTGACACGACAGAGGTCGGCGCGAAGCGCGCTGGGGAGCGAACCGCGCAGCGCGACGCGAAGGCGCGGATTGAACGCGGTCGCGCGGCGTCGCATGGCGGCGGGCTCCGCGGCGCAAGAGAACGCTTTGCACGCTGGCAAAGGATTCTCGCCAGCCGCGGCTCGTCGCGCGACGGCCCGTGTGCGAAGTCCTTCCCTGGCATGGCAGTTTGGGCACTCCCATGCGCCCAACAGTCCCATCTTCGAGATTCGCGGG
>CAZPED010000181.1:0-6868 GCA_964585335.1 uncultured Planctomycetaceae bacterium
GCCAGCACGTGCAGGTGCTTCAGCCCGGCCGGCATGCGCACGATGAACTCGGCGTCGTCGACGTAGTACTCGGTGAGGAAGCCATGCAGCAGGTTAATGCCGCGCTCGTAGTAGACTTCCTCGCTGGTCATGTCCGACGTGCCGATCTTGTCGTAAATCGAACCGCCGGGGCGGCGCACGGTGGCCGTGACGTAGTCGCCTGGCTTGACGTGCGTCACGGCAGGGCCAACCGCTTCGACGACGCCGAACGACTCGTGCCCGAGGACGAGAAAGTCGTAGCCCGGCGGGGCGGCGCCGTACTTGGCTTCGTTGATCTCACGATCCGTGGCGTCGACGCCGATCTTCAGCACGCGCACCAGCACGCCGCGACCACCCGGAACGTCTTCGACGCGCGGCTTGGGCAACTCGGCCAGATGCACACTATTGGGTTTGCCCGGAGTGACGGCAACAGCTTTCATGGTCAGGAGCTCAGCAAGACAGCGAGACACGCCCACCAACAAGATTTCCTAAGCCGAGGGCTTAGCCGATGCCGGCGGCACGGTGAACAAACCCCCAGCGTAGCCTGCCGACAGTGGCTGTCAACGCGTGTCGACCGGACCCCTGGGGATCGCTTACAGCCGAGCGAACGCGCCGGCGAGGTCAGACCAGCGCGTGATCGCGGCGAAAACGATCGATATCTTCCAGCCTCCCCATGACCAGAATGGCGTCATCCGGCTGAAAAACGACCTCGGCGCCCGGGTTGAACACCATGTTGCCGGTCGCTTGTCGCACAGCCACGACGAGCAGACCGTGCCGGCGCCGGGCCTCGGCTTCGAGCACGGTTTTGCCCACCAAGGAGCTGCCCGTGCGGATGGGAATCTCGTCGACTTCGACGTCGAGCACGCTCTGGCCGGCCACGAGCTCCATCAGCTCCACGGCCGACGGTCGCGTGATCATTGCGGCCATCCGCAGCGCCCCGATGGCCGCTGGCAGCACGACGCGATTCGCGCCGGCCTGAATCAGCTTCTTTTCGGTACTGGGCAACTCGCCACGAGCAATGATTTGCAGCCCGCGGTTCAGATCGCGCGCGGTCAGCGTGATAAAGACATTCGCGGCGTCATTAGGTAGCGCGGTGACCAAAGTGCGCGCCCGCTCGACTCCCGCGCCGATTAGCATTGGTTCTTCCGTGGCGTCGCCGGCCAGCACGAGGTAGCCGAGCTGCTGCGCTTCGGCTAATACCTCGGGATCGCGCTCGATGATGACAAACTCGTGCCGTTTCGTGGCCAGTTGTTCGGCCAGGATCTTGCCGATGCGGCCAAAGCCGCAGAGCACGATATGACCGGATAGCTTGTCGATGGCCCGCGAGGTGCGGCCGACGTGCAGGGCGCGTTCGATCTCGCCTTCCATCATCATTTGCAGGAATCCTCCTAGCGTGAAGACCGCGGCGGAAATGCCGAACACGATCACGCCCATCGTGATCCAGCGCTGGCCCGTGGACAGCACGCTGGCTTCGCCGTAGCCGACCGTCGAGACCGTGATGATGACCATGTAGACGGCGTCGAGCCAGGTGCGCCCGGCCAGCCGATAAGCCACGACCGAGGCGGCGAACACGCCCACCAGCACCAGTGCTCCCGTGCGAACGCGCCGTAACGGGCTGCTCATGTATGATAGTCGGCGTTGAGCCGGACGTACTCGGCGGTCAGGTCCGTCGTCCAAAAACGGATGGTGGCGTCGCCCTCGGAAAAGCCGAGCAACACGTGCGTGTCGCGTTGGCCGCGAATCGACGCCGAGACCTGGTCGGCATCGAACTCCACGGGTGCGCCGTGATCATAGAGCAGGAAGTCGTTGATCCGCAGATTCACGCCGGCCGGGTTGAACTCGATGCCGGCGTAGCCGGCCGCCGAGACGATGCGGCCCCAATTGGGGTCGGCGCCCGCGATGGCCGTTTTCACCAGCGCGCTGTCGGCCACCGTGCGGGCGATTTGCCGGGCTGCGTCAGCGGTTTTGCAGCCCACGACGTCAAGCGTTATCAGGTGCGTCGCCCCTTCGCCATCGGCCGGAATGGCGCGGGCCAGCTCGGCGCATACTTCGCGCAGGGCGGTTTGAAACTTGGCCAGCTCGGCGCCGGTGAGCGGCTGGCCACCGGCGGCGCCATTGGCCAACAGCAACACCGTGTCGTTGGTGCTCATGTGGCCGTCGACGCTGATGCAATTGAACGATTGATCGACGATTTCGCTGAGTAACTGCTGCGCGGTGGCCGCGTCGAGCGCGGCGTCGGTCAGGATCAGTCCGAGCATGGTGGCCATGTTGGGACCGATCATGGCGGCCCCTTTGGCCATTCCGGCTATCCGGATCTGGCGGCCGTCGATCGATAGCGTGCGGCCGGCGAGCTTGTGCGTGGTGTCGGTGGTCAGCATGCCCCGAGCAGCCGAGACAAGCGAGTCTTGGCTTGTGGACAAATGTTGGGCCGCCGTGGCGATTCCGGGCAGAATCTTGTCCATGGGCATGAACACCCCGATGATGCCAGTCGACAATACCAGGGCTTGCTGGCTGGCAGCGCCGCAGGCGGCCGCGGCCGCGTCGGCCATGGCGTGGGCGTCGGCCAGGCCTTGCTCGCCAGTGCAGGCGTTGGCATTGCCCGAGTTGATCACCACGGCCCTGATATCCGAGGCCGGCGTGCGGGCCCGGTCGAGCGCCACGGGAGCCGCGAACACCAGGTTTTGCGTGTAAACGCCGGCGGCCACCGCGGGACGATCGGAGACGACCAGCGACAGGTCGAGCTTCGAGGTGTTACGCTTCACGCCGCTGTAAATGCCGGCGAGACGATAGCCCTGGGGAACGGCAATGGACATCGTTGGGTGGTTCTCGAAAGTGTGGCTCTGAACAGCAACGTGCTTACAAAAGCGGCCGCCGCTCGCTTAGAGCGCGGTGGTTTCGTTGAAACCGTACATCAGGTTGAAATTCTGCACTGCCGCGCCCGAAGCTCCCTTGATCAGGTTATCGAGGCAGCTGATTGTGATCAGGCGTCCGCGGACCAGCCGGACGGTGATATCGCAGAAGTTCGTGCCCACGGTGTCCTTGCTGCCTGGCAAATGATTCACGACGCGCACGAACGGCTCACGCGAATAGAATTCGCGTATGGCCGCCAGTGCCCGCTCTTCGCTGATGTCGCCCAGCGGCTGTGTATATACGGTGGACAAGATGCCCCGGTCCATCGGCACCAGGTGCGGAGTGAAGATCACTTCCACCGCGCGGCCGCTGGCCAGGCTCAGCACTTGTTCGATCTCGGGCGTGTGACGATGCCGACCGACGTTGTAGGCCGAGATGCTCTCGTTGCACTCCGGAAAATGCGTCGTCAATTTGGGCGTGCGGCCCGCCCCCGACACGCCGCTCTTGGAGTCGATGATCACTTCGCGCGGCGCTACCAGTCCACCCTTGATCAGCGGTGCCAGCGGCAGAATTGCCGAGGTGGGATAGCAGCCCGGGTTGGCGACCAGCCGCGCGTCGCGAATTCGCTCGCGAAACAGTTCGGGCAGTCCGTAGACAGTTGGGCCAAGACGCTCCGGGTCGGCATGCGTTTGGCCATACCAATCGGCATACGACTCGGCACCGTTCAGCCGGTAGTCGGCGCTCAAGTCGACGACCCGCATGCCGGCGTCGAGTAGCTTGGGCACCAGGCTGGCAGTCACGCCGTGCGGCAGGCAACTGAAGGCCACCTCGGCCCGCGAGGCGATTTCGGCCGGGCTCAGGTCGGCCATTTGCAGGTCGATGCGCCCCGCCAGTTGTGGATGCACCGAGGCGACGTGCGGGTTGCCCTCGCTACGGCTGGTCAGGGCCGTGATCTCGACCTCCGGATGGCGCAGCAAGATCTTGATCAACTCAAGGGCCGTGTATCCAGTGGCTCCGATAATGGCTACGCGAATCATGGATGGTCGAACTGCACCGCTAAAGGCGAGAAATGGGAAGAAATTACGATGCGACAGTATATCGAAACCCGCGGTGGCTCGCTACGCCATAGGCGGCGCCGAACTGCTGGCCTGCCTCAGGGTTAGCAACAAGGGGCCGCCGGCGCAGAGAGCCACAACGCCGGCCGGCCGCCGGCGCCTGCAAGACAAGAAACAGCGGGGGCCGGGTAGGTTCACTCTTGGTTTGCGCCCGCAGAGAGCCAACCGACCTGCTCGATCCGCTTGAGCTCGCCCGGCAGGTCGTCTCCCTCGTAGAACGACAGCCAGCCGCGCAGCCGTTGCGTGGCCCCCGGCGAACAGTCGGGAAACTTGGGATCGGAGTGCAGGCAGGGACACTTCACGTTCGACCACGCCCGGTGGCAGGGCTGCCAGGCCGAAATGATAAAGCGCTTCCCCTCGGCTGATCGGCAAACGGCAAAGGGGGGCGCGAAAATCTTGTTGTCGAGCGTTTGCTCGGCGAATCCCGTGGCCGCTTTCAGCATCACGCAGTTTTGCACCCGCAGATCGGATAGCGTCTGGTTGGTGCCATTGGCCAGCCACATCTCCATGCGTACCGCATCGCACCCCGGCACCACCTTGGTACCGAAACGAATGCCGTTGGGCAGCCGCCGTTCGAGTTCGAGCGAGCCGTCGGCACGACGAGCCCACTCGAGCGGTTCGAGCTTTACCGCTTGCTGCGACCAGATCGTCGGCACGTGCGTGTGAGCCAGGTAGGTCAGTCCCAGATTTGACCAGATGGCCTCGGGAATGTCGGCCACGACGTAGCTATCGGCGTCCCAGGGAGTGAACACGCTGATCTTGGTTTCGCGCTGAGGGTCGATGGCGCCTTCCAGAAAGCCGATGCGCGGATGCCGGCCGCCGGGGTAGGGGAGCACGAGCAAAGGCGCGATGGCCGACCGGTTGGGCCGGGGCTGGGGAGTAATGCTGAATCACCGGCAAGCCTAGTCAATGGCCGCGGCGTCGAGCCCCGTGGCTTCTTGAATCTCGTCGCGTGAATAGTGGTGGTACCAAACCATGTTTTCGAGCCAGTAGCGCAGCTCGGCATCGTTCGTGGGGCGCCGCGGCGTGGGGGGGGCGGGCGCTTCGTCGCCAATCGCGACGGATCCGCACATGACCAAGAATAAGGTCAGAACGTGCATCAGTCGGGGGCTTGCGAGGGTCGTCATCGTCTGCCCTGCCTGGAAATTGAGTGTGGGTTGATTTATTGAGCAGCGCTGAGGCGTTTGGCAAGCTCGGCGGCCAGTAGCGCGATCGGCTGCGTCCACTGGCCGCGTTCAGCCTGGCGAAAGATCCGCAGCGTGGGATACCAATCGCAGTCTTGCCGATGGAGTTGCCAGCGCCAGTCGGGCACTTGCGGCAGCACCACCCAAGTCTGGGCGCTCAGCGCTCCGGCCAGATGCGCGATCGAGGTATCGGACGTGATCACCAGGTCGAGAGAGCGAATGAGTGCGGCCGTATCCATGAAGCTGCCCTGTTCGACGTCGAGCAGGTCGTCGTAGCGCAGGATCCTCATGCGCTCTGCCCAGGCGTCGAGCTGCTCGCACCCCGAGTGTTTTTGCAAGCTGATGAGCTGCACTCCGGGCAGACGGCAAATGGGCTCGTACGTAGAGAGCGGAATCGAGCGAAACTGATCCCCCGGAAACTGGGGATTTCCTTGGAAGGCGATGCCGATTTTAAAGCCGGCAACCGCATCGAGCCGCTTTTGCCACTGGACTACGAGTCCCTCGTCGGCACGCAGATAGGGCGTTTTGGTTTCGAGCGATTGCAGGCCGAACCCGAAAATGGCTGGCAGATCGGCCAGCGAACTCTGCACGTCGTGGTCTGGCAGCGCGTCGTCGAACGTGACGAGGTTCTGGAAGCCAGAAACTTCGAGCAGCCGCAGTAGCGGCTTCTGCACGCAGAGCAGCACCCGGCCAACGCGCTGCGCGGCTTGTGGCGCAAAACGGACGAATTGCAGCGTATCGCCCAGGCCTTGCTCGGCATAGAGCAGCAGCGTTTTGCCAGCCAGCGTTTCGCCGTTCCAGGCCGGAGCTGCCAATCGCTGGCTGGGGTGGCCAGAAATTCGCCGCCGCCACGGGTGCTCGCGCCAGCCGGCGGCGAAATCGCCTTGGAGCAACAGCAACCGCGAGAGGTTGTAGTGCGCCTCGGCACTCTCGGGCTGAAGCTGAATGGCCCGCTCGAAGCACTCACGCGCGGCGGCCAGTTGATGCTCGGCCTGCAACACCAGCCCCAGGTTGTTGTGTGCCTCGCCTGTTTGGGGATTGAGCCGCAAAGCCTCGGCGAAACATTCGCGGGCTTCAGCCAGCTGCCCCAGCGCGCGATGGGCTTCGCCGAGATTCGAGTAGTAAGTTCCCTGGCGAGGGTCGCTGGCGATTGCCCCTCGAATCAGGTCGATACCGGCCTGGTGCTGGCCGCGCTGGATGGCAATGGTGCCCAGCAGATTCAGCGCATCGGCGTGGGCGGGCACGGCCAGCAGGATCTGCCGGTACAGCGCCTCGGCCTGCGAGAGTTGCCCCGCGCGGTGGTGGGCGATCGCCATGTTCAGGGCCTGGTCGATCGTGGCCATGGACGCCGGGCTCAACGAGCGGTGAACACGTAAAGGGCCTTGGCCGTGCGCACGTAGACGCGGCCATCGGCCAGCACGGGGGTGGCGGCAATTCGCTCGCCAAAATCGCGAGTCGACAGAACCTCGGCTTTGGGGCCCGCCTTGAGAACCGTGACCGTGCCGCCGCCGCTGGCCAGGAAAACCTTGCCGTCGCCCGCGGCCGGGGACGCGTAAAAGTTGCCTTCGCCACGGGCCCGGCTTTGCTTGACCAGTTTGCCGCTGGCGGCGTCCAGAATCGTTACGATGCCGCCGTCCTTGACCAGATAGACCAGGCCCCGATAAACCAATGGGCTGGCGACGTAGGGCAGGCCGCGCTTGT
>CAZPED010000182.1:0-6848 GCA_964585335.1 uncultured Planctomycetaceae bacterium
GCGCTTGGCAAGGTCGCTGCCGGAATTGAGGGACGACCGCCGTTTATCGCTTGGGCGGTATGTGCTCCTGCGATCGTGGCCGCTCTCTTTGCTTCTCAGCCCCTTGATACTGGAGCAAGCCTGCCCGCGCTGGGAGGTGTGTTGTTCGGATTCTATGCAGCGATTCCGTCGCTACCATGGCCGCGAATCTGGCTTTCGCTCGCGGTCATCGTTCACGCAACTTGCGCGTGGTTCGTTTGGGCGATGCTGAGCATCAAGTGCTGAATGCCGTGATTCACGGTCGTGGTCGTGGTGATTGCAATTCTCGCTTCGAATCGATGCGGCGATTCCGCGTTTGAAGTCGTTTCGGGCGCGTTGTGCGTGGGTTCCAGCATTTGTCTGGTCAGTGGAAAGCGGTTGGTTCCGCAACAGCTACTCGCTCACCTCGGCAAACCGGTCGGGCTCATTGACCCAAGTTCGGCAGTCGCTCGGGTCCCTCCGGCGGAGTGTCCGCTTAGCGGCGGCTTTGTTGTTTTGACGCGTCAAGCTTCGCTTGCCGGTGGGGCCTTGCCTTGAGCCGGCGGGGCGGGAGGACTATCATTTTCTTGTTGGCCGCTCGCGGCCCGAGCGGCCCTTTCTGCGCCGCTTCCGGCGCGCCGCTCGGCCCCTGATGGCGGCAGGCGGCCGCTCCCCCATTTCCAGCGCCCTGGCCCTCAACAGCCCCAAGGATTTTTCGCATGCGAGCGATCGACGCCACCCGGTTGTATTTCGATCGGGCTGCCGACCTGATGGATCTGAGCGAGAACATGCGGCAGCTGCTGCTGGCCGCCAAGCGCGAAGTGTCGGTGCAGATTGCCGTCGAGCTCGACAACGGCGAGATCTCCACGCTGATCGGCTACCGCGTGCAGCACGACGATGCCCGGGGACCGATGAAGGGGGGCCTCCGCTATCACCCGGAAGTCGACCTCAGCGAAGTGCGCTCGCTGGCCGCGCTAATGACCTGGAAGACGGCGCTCGTCGACATTCCCTTCGGCGGCGCCAAGGGGGGCATCGCCGTCGACCCGGCCAAGCTCAGCCCGCGCGAACTGGAACGCGTGACCCGCAAGTTCATCGACGGCATTCACGACGTGATCGGGCCGGACGTCGACATTCCGGCTCCCGACATGGGCACCAACTCCGAAGTGATGGCCTGGATCATGAACCAGTACCAGAAATACCATGGGTTCAATCCCGGCGTGGTCACCGGCAAGCCGGTCGAGCTGCACGGCATACCGGGCCGCACCGAGGCCACCGGGCGCGGCGTGGGCCACTTGGCGTTCAAGATGGTCAGCCGGCTGGGGCGCAAGGCGCCGCAAACGCGCGTGGCGCTGCAAGGCTTCGGCAACGTGGGCTCACACGCGGCCAAATTCTTGCACGAGGCCGAGTTCAAGGTCGTGGCGGTCAGCGACGTTAGCGGCGGCTACTACCGGCCCGACGGGCTGAACATTCCGCAGATGCTGCAATATGCCCGCGAACATCACGGGCTGCTCAAAGGCTATGGCGAAGCCGAGCGGATCTCGAACGAAGACCTGCTCGAGCTGGACGTGGAGCTGCTGATTCCCGCGGCGCTGGGAGGAGTGATTACGGCCGAGAACGCGCCGCGGGTGAAAGCGCCCCTGATCATCGAAGCAGCCAACCAGCCGGTCTGGCCCGATGCCGACCAGGTGTTCGACGCCCGCGGCACGATCGTGCTGCCCGACATTCTGGCCAACGCCGGCGGCGTGACGGTCAGTTACTTCGAATGGGTGCAGAACCGCCAACACTACTCCTGGGGCTTGAACCGCGTGCGGCAGGAGCTCGACCGCGTGCTGTCCGACAGCTTCGAGCGAGTGTGGATGCTGGCCGGCGAGCGCAAAGTGAGCCTGCGCACCGCCGCGTACATCCTGGGCATCGGCCGGGTGGGGCGGGCCACGATACTGGGAGGCATCACGTGAACAGCGATCGCATCCCTCTCAAAACGCTGCAACAGATTCCGGCGTTTCACAACCTCAACGAAAGCGAATGCCACCAGCTCATCGAGATTGCTCAGGAGAAAACCTTCTTCCCGGGCGAGCGCGTGCTGGAGCAAGGCAAGAGCAGCCAGTACCTGTGGATACTGTTCGAGGGGCAGTGCGAAGTGATCAAGGAGTCGGTCCACGACGGCGACGTGGTGCTCGACAAGCTCGAACCGTATAGCCTGTTTGGCGAAATGTCGTTCTTCAGCCCGGCGCCGCATTCGGCCACGGTGGTGGCCAAAACCGCGGTACGGCTGCTGAGCATTGCCCGGGCCGACTACGACGACCTGATTCGCGACCATTGCTGGGCCGCCTACAAGTTGGCGTACAACGTGATCGAAAGCGTCTCGGCCCGGCTGCGCCACATGGACGACTGGGTCGGCCAGCTCGTCGCCCGGCACGACGCGCCGCAGCAGCACACGAACGGCCATCCCACGGAGTGGGGCCAGTTCCGGCAAAAGATGTTCGAGACCTGGAACCTGTAGGGCCAGCTCGGCGGGCGAGGTTAGCGACAAGTGCGGTTGCGACCAGGAAAGCGCGCGGCGTTTACGCGTACGTCAGCCCGTTGGCCACGACCGGTTTAGTGCCGCTGCGAGCATCGTCGGCAGCCTGGGCAATCGCCTCGCCGGCTTCCCGGGCGGCGGCCGCGTCGACATCCAAATGCGTGACGGCCCGCACTTGTTGCGCGCCAATGGCCAACATCAGCACGCCCCGCTCGTGCAATCGCTGACAGAACTCGACGGCGGTGCCGAGCGCGGGATCGACGCGGAAGATCACGATGTTCGTATCGACTTTGTCCCCCAGGATCGACAGCCCCTCGACTTGTCGCACGCAATCTGCCAGGTGCTGGGCATTGGCGTGATCCTCGGCCAGCCGGTCGATGTGGTGGTTGAGCCCGTGCAGCGCGGCGGCCGCGATGATGCCGGCCTGACGCATACCGCCGCCAAACAGCTTGCGGACGCGGCGCCCTTTGCGAATCAAATCCTTGGGGCCAGCTAGCGCCGAGCCAACCGGAGCGCCCAAGCCCTTCGAAAAGCAGACACTCACGGTATCGAAGTGACTGGCCCAAGTGGCGGCGTCGATTCCCGTGGCCACCACGGCATTGAACAGCCGGGCGCCATCGAGGTGGGTGCGCAGGCCGGCGCCGTGGGCCCAGTTGCAAATTGATTCGACGATTTCGTAGGGCTGAATCCGTCCGGCGCCGCGATTGTGCGTGTTCTCCAGACACACCAGCCGGGTCTGCACCAGGTGGTCGTCGTTGCTGCGCACCAGCCCTGCGAGCTGTTCGAGCCGGAGCACGCCGTTCTGACCGTCGACCGTGCGGGCAGCCACGCCGGAAAGCTGGGCATAGGCCCCCTGCTCGTAGTTGTAGATATGACAGCCCGACTCGCAGATGAACTCGTCGCCGGGGCCGCAGTGGATGCGGACGCCGATCTGGTTCGACATCGAGCCCGAGGGGACGAACAGCGCGGCCTCCTTGCCGAGCAGGTCGGCCAGGCGCTCTTGCAGCGCGTGCACGGTGGGGTCTTCGTCGAAGACGTCGTCGCCCACGGGGGCCGCGGCCATGGCGGCGCGCATGGCGGGGGTGGGCTTCGTGACCGTATCGCTGCGAAAATCGAGCGGGGCGCGGCTCATCGTGGGCTCCTCGGGCCAGCGAGTGGGCTTTTCCTGCGGCAACCCCGGAGACACAATAGGTGATTCACCCCGGCTGCCGCATGCCCACCGCAGTGAGAAATCGTAACGGGCCACCAGGCCCGTGGCTAGTGCGGCGGTGCGGCCGGTAGATACACGCTTTTCGAATGCCCCCGACCGCGAACCCGGCGATGCCCCCACTGAACCTGCTGCGTATCGACAGCCGCCAAGACGACGCCCGCGCCGCGCTGGCCCAACTGCGGGCCGCGCTCAGCCCGCGCGGCAACGTCGTCAGCGAGGCTGGGCGGCAACGGACGCGCGAAGTGTTTGGCCGCGAGCTGTCGCCCCTGGAAGTCGTCGAGACGATCTGCGAGGACGTCCGCACGGGCGGGCTGGCCGCCGTGCTCGACTACTCGGCCCGCGTCGATCGGGCGCAACTGACCGCCGACACCTTGCGGGTATCGGCCGCCGAACTCGAGCAAGCGCACGCGCAGGCCGACCCACGGCTGCTGGAATCGGTGCGGCGGATTCGCAAACGCATTATCGAGTTTCAACAGGCCCTGCTGCCGCGCGACGTGCGCATCGAGCGTCCGCACGGCAGCTACCTGGCGCAGCGTTACCGCCCGCTCGACCGGGTGGGCATTTGCGTGCCCGGGGGCGCGGCGGCGTATCCCTCGACAGTGCTGATGACGGCCGTTCCGGCGCAGGCCGCGGGGGTGCAGCAATTGGCGATCGTGGCGCCCCCCACGCCGTTTGGCGCGTACAACGCAGACTTGTTGGCCACCTGCCGCGAGCTGGGCATCGACGAAGTGTATCGCATGGGGGGCGCGCAGGCCGTGGCCGCGCTGGCCTATGGCGTGGAAGGCGTGCCGCAGGTCGACAAGATCGTGGGCCCCGGCAACCTGTTCGTGGCGCTGGCCAAGAAGCGGGTCTATGGCGACGTCGATATTGATTCGATTGCCGGCCCCAGCGAGGTGGTGGTGATTGCCGACGCCTCGACGCGCCCCGACTTCACGGCGGCCGACTTGATTGCCCAGGCCGAGCACTCGCCCGGCGCGAGCATTCTGATCACGTGGAGCAAGCAGGTCCTGGCAGCCACGGCCGCCGAGCTCGAACGGCAAACGGCACACCTCGAGCGCGGCGATCTGGCGCGGCAAAGCCTGGAGCAGTTCGGCGCGCTGATTCTGGTGGCCGACGCGGCCGAAGCCGCGGCGCTGGCCGACGAAATTGCGCCCGAGCACTTGCACCTGGCGGTCGACGATGCCGAGCCGCTGCTGGCGGCGATCCGGCACGCGGGGGCGATCTTCGTGGGCAACTATACGCCCGTGGCGGTGGGCGACTACGCGGCGGGGCCCTCGCACGTGCTGCCCACCGGCGGCACGGCCCGATTTGCCAGCGGACTTTCGGCCCGCGACTTTTTGCGCAGCCACAGCGTGCTGCACTTCAGCGAGGCGGGCCTGGCCGACCTGGCCGACGATGTGCGCACCCTGGCCGACAAGGAAGGGCTGACGGCCCACCGGGCCAGCGTCGACGTGCGTTTGCCGGCCAGCGAACCGAAACCCGGCGACCGGCGTCCCCATTAAGCGGCGGCGCGTCGCCACGATTGTCGAACCAGCGGACGGCAACACCCCTATGGCATACTTTCGTCCTGAAATTGAGCGGATGCAGGGCTACGTGCCGGGCGAACAGCCCCAGGCCGGCAAATTCATCAAGCTCAACACGAACGAGAATCCTTACCCAGCCTCGCCCAAGGTGGCCCAGGCCATCGCCGCGGTGCTGGAGCGCGGACTGGCGCGCTATCCCGACCCGTTGGCCACGGGGTTTCGCCGCCGGGCCGGTGAAGTGCTGGGGGTCGATCCCGATTGGATTTTGTGCGGTAACGGCAGCGACGACATTCTGACGATCGTCACGCGGGCACTGGTGGGCGAGCGCCAATGGCTAAGGCTGCCGTACCCCAGCTACATCCTCTACAAGACCCTCGCGCACTTGCAGGGCGCTGGTGCTGAAGAAGTGCTCTTCGAGGCCGACTGGTCGCTTTCCGATAAGTTCGCCGCGCCGCTCGAAGGCCTCAAACTGGCCTTTCTGCCGAACCCCAACAGCCCCTCGGGCACCGTGTTGCCGCCCGAGCGAATTCTGCAACTGGCCGAGCAGCTGCCTTGCCCGCTCTTGGTCGACGAGGCCTACGTCGACTTTGCCGAGACGAATTGCCTGGAGCTGGTCAAACAGTGCGACAAGATCATGGTGTCGCGCACGCTCAGCAAGTCGTACGCGCTGGCCGGCCTGCGGTTCGGTTTTTTGGTGGCGCAGCCGCAATTGATCGAGCAGTTCGTCAAGGTGAAGGATTCGTATAACGTCGACGCGCTGTCGATCGCCGGCGCCACGGCGGCCATCGACGACCAGGCCTGGCTGCGCGACAACCGGGCCAAAATCCTGCAAACGCGGGGGCGGCTGGTCGAGGGCATGCGGCGGCTGGGTTTCGACGCGGTCGAATCGCAGGCCAACTTCGTGTGGAACCCGCACCCGCGGGTGCCGCTACGGCCGCTCTACGAGAAGCTGAAGGAAAATCGGATCCTGGTGCGATACATGGATTATTCGGGCTGGGGGGACGGACTGCGAATTTCCGTCGGCACGGACGACCAAATCGACGCCTGCCTGGCCCTGCTGGGTGCGATGATATAGATATGCCACGCACTGCTAAAATCCAACGCAAAACGGCCGAAACGCAAATCGAGCTATCGCTCGACCTGGACGGCACCGGCACGTCGACGATCGATACCGGCGTCGGCTTTTTCGACCACATGCTGACGCTGCTCGCGCGGCACAGCCTGATCGATCTGAACGTCAAGGCCGTAGGCGATCTGCACGTCGACCAGCACCACACCGTCGAGGACGTGGGCATTTGCTTTGGCCAGGCGCTCAAGCAGGCCTTGGGCGACAAGGCGGGCATTCGCCGCTACGGACACTTCACCCTGCCGATGGAAGAAACGCTGGCGACCACGGCCATCGACCTAAGCGGGCGCTACTTCCTGGTCTTCAAGGCCGAGTTTCCCTCGCCCAAGATCGGCGACTTCGACAGCGAGTTGGTCGAAGACTTCTGGCAAGCCGCGGCGGCCAACTGCCTGTGTAACTTGCACGTGCTGGTGCCCTATGGCCGCAACAGCCACCACATCAGCGAAGCGATCTTCAAAGCCACGGCCCGCGCGC
>CAZPED010000183.1:0-6841 GCA_964585335.1 uncultured Planctomycetaceae bacterium
TTTTGGCAGCAGCGGGTGCCACAATACAAGGTCTGCCCACGTATGCCATCTCCTTGCCCGGCCGGACGCGTCAACCGATCCCGAGCTTGCCACCTCCGTCAGCCACGATGACCACTGCCGCAAACTGCTAAGCGCACGGTTCCGCGCTGACGATCGTCGAGGACGCCACGTGCACGCGGTGCGGTTGCATGTGCGACGACATCGAACTAGCCGTCCGGGGCGATCGAATCGTCGAGGCCCGCCGGGCTTGCGAGCTGGGAGTATCGTGGTTTCTGGCCGAGCCGAACGACTCGCGGCCAACCTGCCTCGTCGAGGGGCAGCCCGCCAGCCTCGAAGTGGGCATCGAGCGGGCCGCGCACATTCTGACCGCCGCCAAGTATCCGCTGATCTACGGGTTGGGCGACACGAGTTGCGAAGCCCAACGCGTGGCGGTGGGCATTGCCGACTGGATCGGCGGCGTCGTGGACACCACCACGAGCGTCAAGCAAGGTCCGACCGGCGTGTCGTTTCAGGGCGTAGGCGAAGTCACCAGTTCGCTGGGTGAGCTGGCTAACCGCGGCGACCTGGTCGTCTTTTGGGGATCGAATCCGGCGGTCAGTCATCCGCGGCACCTTGCCAGGTACAGCTTGCTGCCCAAGGGCATGTTCGTGCCCCGCGGGCGGCAAGATCGCACCTGTGTGCTGGTCGACGTGCAGAGCACCGAGACCGCGGCCGAGGCGGATGTCTTCGTGCAGATCAAGCCCGGTAAGGACTTCGAGGCGCTGTGGACGTTGCGGGCCCTGGCCAAGGGGCTATCGCTCGACGCGCAACTGGTCGAGCAGGAAACCGGCGTGAAGCTGGCCGCCTGGCAAGCGCTGATGGATCGCATGAAACAGGCGCGTTTTGGCGTCATCATGTTTGGCATGGGGTTGATGCTGACCGACGGCAAGTATTTGAACGCCGAGGCGGTCTATGCCCTGGTGCGCGACATGAACGCTTACACCCGCTTTGTTGCCATGCCAATGCGCGAGCAAGGCAACGTGGTGGGGGCCGACAACGTCGTGGCCTGGCGCACTGGCTATCCGTTCGGCGTCGACCTGTCGCGCGGCTACCCGCGGTTTAATCCTGGCGAATACACGGCCGACGACGTACTGAGCCGGGGCGAAGCCGACGCGGCGCTGATCGTCGCGAGCGATCCCTTCTCGAACCTGAGCCCGGCGGCCTGTCAGCGACTGGCATCGATTCCCAGCATTGCTCTCGATTCGCGAGAAACCACGACGACGCGGGCTGCCACGGTTTGCTTCACGACGGCCACTTACGGCATCCAGGCGCCGGGGACCGTATATCGGATGGACGACGTGCCGGTGCCGTTGCGCCCCGCGCTGAAGTCGCCGCATCCCAGCGATGTCGAGGTGCTCTCGGCTTTGGAGCACCGCGTGCGACAACTCAATGCCACGACGGGCACAACTTGATCTTGAACGGGGGCTGCCGACGGACTTCCGAGCCGCAAACTGTCAATCGCGCATGACTCGCTCACTGTTCAAAATCGCCGGTGGCACGCTGTACGATCCGATTCACGGCATCGACGGCCAGGTGCGCGACCTGTGGATCGAGGATGGTCGGATGATTGATCCGCCCACCGATCCCAGCGTGCGGGCCGACCGCACACTCGATGCCCGGGGGTTGGTCGTGATGCCTGGCGGCATCGACATGCACTGCCACATCGCGGGGCCCAAGGTCAATGTGGCCCGCAAAATGCGCCCAGAAGAGAAGCGCCAGGCCGAGCCCGTGCGGCGTACAGCCATTACGCATAGTGGCACCATGGGGAGCGTGCCCAGCACGTTTGCCACCGGCTACAAGTACGCGGGCATGGGCTACACCACGGCGTTCGACGCGGCGATTCCGCCCTTGGCGGCGCGGCACGTCCACGAGGAGTTCGAGGACACCCCCTGCATCGACAAGGGGTTTTACGTGCTGGTGGGAAACAATCACTACCTGATGCGCGCCTTGCAGGAAAAGGAGCCGGAGAAGTTCAAAGCCTTTCTGGGTTGGCTGCTGTCGGCCGCCAAGGGCTATGCGCCCAAGCTGGTCAATCCGGGCGGCGTCGAAGTGTGGAAGCAGCAGCAGGGAGGCAACGTGCACGGGCTCGACTCGGTGGTCGAGCACTTCGACGTCACCCCGCGGCAGATTATTCGCGGCGTGGCCGAAGCCGCCGGCGAGCTCAAATTGCCGCACCGCGTCCACATTCACGCCAATAACCTGGGACTGCCGGGCAACTGGACCACGACGCTCGAAACCATGCGCGCGCTCGAGGGGCATGGCGGCCACATGACGCACATTCAGTTTCACAGCTATGGCGGCGGCGGTGGCGACGAGGGCACGTTCAGCTCGCGGGCGGCCGAACTGGCCGCCTATGTGAATGAGCACGCCAACATTACGGTCGACGTCGGCCAGGTACTGTTCGGCAAGACCACGAGCATGACTGGCGACGGCCCGTTGGGCTATTACCTCAGTAATCTCTATAAGACCAAGTGGTTCTCGGCCGAGACGGAGCTCGAGGCCGGTTGCGGCATTGCACCCATCGAGTACAAGAACAAGAGCCTGATCCACTCGCTGCAATGGGCGATTGGGCTTGAATGGTACTTGTTGGTCGAAGACCCCTGGCGGGTGGTGATGAGTACCGATCATCCCAACGGCGGGTCGTTCTTGGCCTATCCGCAAATCATTCGGCTGCTGATGGACCGCACGTGGCGCTCCGACGTGCTCAAGACCGTCCACCCGGCGGTGCGCGAGCGCTCGACCCTTGCGGACCTGGACCGAGAGTACTCGCTCTACGAGATTTGCATTATTACTCGCAGCGGCCCCGCCAAGATCTTGGGGCTGACGCACAAGGGGCATCTAGGGCCTGGCGCCGATGCCGATGTGACGATCTACACACCGCACGAAAACCCGCAGACGATGTTCGAGCTGCCTCGCTACGTGATCAAGTCAGGGCAGATCATTGTCGAAGACGGCGAGGTGCGCGACCCGGTCGACGGCAAGACGCTACACGTGGACCCCGATTACGATCGGGGCGTCGAAGCCGACATCGCCCGCTGGTTCGAGACGTACTACTCGATTCGCTTTCGCAATTACCCAGTGAGCGATGAGTATTTGCACGCCCACGAGACGGTTGCCTGCCGGTAAGTCGTCGCGCTTTCTGTTGGGCCCAGCGCGTAGGATTGTCGAGCCGGCGACGCCGCGCTTGTTCGGCGCGGATGGGCTGACTAGGATGGGGCCACTTGTGCCGGCCAGGTTCCTGGCTGGCCAGCGCGGCCGCGCTGCTGGCCGCTAGCCGCTAAAAACCCGTCTGACGAATCTGGGGAGAACGCTCATGAGCCGAACGGCGCTGGTGACTGCTTTGGCCTGTCTGCTCTGCGTGGCGTCGACCGCGCAGGCCACGAACTTTGCGATTCTGTTTGGCGACCAGCCGCCCAAGCCCGATACGCCTAAGCAGCAGGTCAAGAATCCGCTGTATCAAAGTAGTGGGCAGCAAGGCGAGAATCCGCTCTATCAGCCCAAGTCGCTGGAGGTCAGCCCGCAGGAGATCTGGCCCGGCATGCCCAGCCAGTTCACGATCAACATGGATTCCGACCTGCCCGCGAATTTGCCGACCGCTCCGGCCGGCGCCTTCGTGTTCGAGGCGCTGCTGGCCGACCTCGACAACGGTCAGCCGATTCACTCGCTCAATTCCCCGCTCAACTTCTATTTCAACACCGATGCCCCCGAAGGACTGACGTTTGACTTCGGCTATTTGAACGAGGCCACCGGCCAGTGGGAGAGCATGCAACTGCTCAAGTCCGACAAGGGAGGCCAACTCTGCGGCACAACGTCGCACCTGACAGTATTTTACCTGGCCCAGGTGCCCGAGCCGGCCAGCTGGGTGCTCTTGGCCGGCGCCGCGCTGGCCCTGGGCTTGGCGCGGGTTTCGCGCCGCAGGCGTGGCCAAGCGCCGCCGTGCTAAGGACCTGCCGCGCGGCCAGACAGTTGCGCGAGCACTTCCGCGGGCGCGGTCAGGCCCGCGCTATCGAGCGCCGCCAGATAGTCGGCCGGCGTGTTGAGGTTCCGTAGCGTATCCAGCCGGGGATCGACGTCGCGCAGTTCGCGCTCGTCGACGCGCATCGTCGGCACGACGTCGAACAGATCCGTGGGCCGCATGCGCCCGGCGGCAATGAGCGCTTCGACCACGTCGACCAGCGAGCGGCGATAGACCGCGGCCAGCGGATGATGAAACCCGGCGCTGACGGGCACAGCGGCCGCGTGGTGCTCCAATCGATCAAACATCCGCTCGACGAAGGCCGGCTCCAGCAACGGCACGTCGCAACTGGTGACATAAGCCGCTTCGACATCGGCGGGCAACGCGGCCAGGCCGGCCAGCAATCCTTCGAGCGGGCCGCGCCCCTGGCGCCGATCGTGAGTCAGAATCACGGGGCGAGGCAGCGACGGTAGCTGCTGCTCCCGCGCGGCGGCAACGACGACGATCGGCGCACAAACCTCGCCCAGCAAGCGCACGATGCGCTCCAACATCGTCTCGCCGCCAAACGGCAAGGCCAGCTTGGCGAGGCCCATGCGAGTGCTTTGTCCGCCACAGAGAATGATGCCGCCACGCTGCATGTAATGCCGTTAGGCCAACCGTCGGTTTGCTATCGCCCGCGCCGCCGGGCAATTATACTCTAGCGCTGGCGGCCGACTGGGCCGGCCATATTATCCGCCCTTGGCGGCCACCAATCGACCGCATCGGTCCATGCCGCTCCGACTCGACTATCACGGACAAACGAGCATTCCCGTCGAGGTGGAAGGTTTGTTGCCGCACGCCGTGCGCGAGAAGTCGGTAGCCGAGGTCGAGCGGCTGGAAATCTTCCACGGCAACGAGCGGCTACCACTCGCCGAGCTGTTCAAGGTCTCGGGCAGCGCCGGCGACAATCGTTTGGAATTTACCGGCGATCTGGCCGGTGTGCATTGGATAGGCGCGAAGCTCGACGGCGGCACGATCCACGTCACCGGCGACGTGGGCCGGCACCTGGGCAGTGAAATGACGGCCGGCGAGATTCACGTCGAGGGGAGTGCGGGCGACTGGGTCGGCGGCGAGCTGCACGGCGGCCAGATTCAGGTGCGCGGCGGGGCCGGCAATTTCGTGGGCGCAGCCTACCGCGGCAGCCCTCGCGGCATGACTGGCGGAGTGCTCATCATTCGCGGTGACGCGGGAGACCAGGTCGGCCACACCATGCGTCGCGGACTGGTGGTCGTGGGAGGCCGCTGTGGCGACCTTGCCGGTATCAACATGATCGCCGGCACGCTCCTGGTGTTCGGCGCGCCGGGCATGCGCGCGGGGGCCGGCATGCGGCGGGGCACGATTGGCCTGATGACCACGCCAGAGCCGAAGTTGCTGCCCACCTTCGTGCGCGGCGGGATCGACCGACCGCTGTTCTTGCAGCTCTTGTTCCGCGAGCTGCGTGGCCTGGGTTTCGACGTGCCGAACGAGTGCTGGACGAGCGCCTATCGCATGTACCACGGCGACATGGCGGGCGTCGGCCGCGGCGAAATACTGGCGCCGGCCGCCGGCTAACCGTCTGGCCGCGCAGCCTGCCAGCGGGCCACCTATGGCATCGAGTACATTCCCGAGCCCGCGCGCTTGATCTTGCCGGTTTTCGCCAACTCGTCCCAGACTTCGCGGGGAAATTGATCGGGGGGCACGATGCCGGCAATCGTCGACTTCTGTCCCGAGCTCATCGGGCCGCGACCGATGCGCGATTCCTGGTCGAGCCGCGTCAGCTTCCAGCGCTTCTTGAAGGCGTTGTAGGCGCTCTTGAGCACCTCGGGGGCGATGGCAGGCTGGTCGGCGGCAGCTGGATTTGGTTGGTCATCCATGGAAGTTCCCAAGTGCTCGATGATCGTTGCAGGTGGTTTGCTATTGCCATGATAGAGCCAGCGATCCGCCAGGCAAACCGATGCATGTGTTCACGCCCGGGTGTGTGGGGCCAGCGGGCAATCCGCGGTCGAGTGGGCCCGTTGGGCTGAAGGCCGTTGGCCAAAGAATTCTCGTGAAAAGACTGGAGCGACGGTCATCCCGCGTAATTACAATGTCAATCGCCGCGGCCATCACCGTCACATCGTCGGCCGCGCGCATCTGGAACAGAATCTGACGAACAGCGGATGTCCTTGGGGAGGCCTGCGCCATGTCCATGCCGAAGGTGTGTCGTGCTGCGCTCTGGCGGCACGTGTCGAATGGCTTGCGAAGTCGACAACTGGAACTCGAATCGCTCGAACCGCGCGCCATGCTCAGCGCCAGCGAGCTGAATATCGCTCAAGCGAATGTCGAGCCTAGCACGGCGATCGTCGCCGCTTCGTCCGACAGTCCGATCGTGGCTCCGCTGGCCAGCACCGGCAGCTACTTTTACACATCGGGCAACCAAATTCTTAATTCCGCCAACCAAACGGTGAAGATCGCCGGCGTCAATTGGTTCGGCTTCGAGACGACGAACTACGCGCCCCACGGACTGTGGACCCGTGGCTACAAGGACATGATGAACCAAATGGTGGCCGAGGGGTTTAACACCATCCGGCTGCCGTTTTCCGATCAGCTGTTCGACGCCGGCAGCACGCCCAACGGCATCGACTTCTCGAAAAACCCCGACCTGGTCGGCCTCAGCGGCTTGGGCATCATGGACAAGATCGTCGACTACGCCGGGCAGATCGGTCTGCGCATCTTGCTCGACCATCATCGCTCTGAGGCCGGATCGGGGGCCGAAGGCTCGGGGCTGTGGTACACGAGCGCGTATCCCGAGTCGCGCTGGATTTCCGATTGGACGATGCTGGCGCAGCG
>CAZPED010000184.1:0-6833 GCA_964585335.1 uncultured Planctomycetaceae bacterium
CCGGGGATATTCACAGCAGCTGGGTCAACGATCTGAAGGTCGACTTCGACCGGCCCGACGACGCCACCGTGGCCACCGAGTTCGTGGGCACTTCGATCAGCTCGGGCGGCAACGGGGTGGCCGAACCCAAGGGGCTTTCGGAACGGATGGCCGAGAACCCCTTCGTCAAGTTCTTTAATGCCCAGCGCGGCTACGTCAGCTGCACGGTCACGCCGCAGTCGTGGCGCAGCGACTACCAGGGCGTCGACTACGTCGACCGGCCCGGTGCTCCGCTCGTCACTCGCAGTTCGTTCGTGGTCGAAAGCGGGCATCCGGGCGCCAAGCACGTTTAGCCGGCGCGTGGTTCGGGCCATGCCAGTTTGAGCCAACGGGCGACTAGTGACGATCGTCAAGTTGCCCGCGCAGTTCGTCTTTCTCTTGCGCGGTTAGCGCGCGCCAATCGAGGCCGCGCAGTCCGGCGGCCAGCGCCCAAAGCAAATTGAGCGACGCTTTCGGCTGCCGCGCGCGAACGATCTGGTAGGCCACGGTCGGTCCCAGGCGCTGCAAGTCGGCAATCGTGCCAATGCCGGCTTCGCGCAGCCAGCCGCTGCTGGTTGGTCCCAGATTGAGCAGGTTTTCGATCGGTTCGCTCAGGTCGCGGGACTGGCTGGCGCAGCCCACGTCGGCGAATCTGGCCTGCAACTCTTGCAGGTGCCGGCCGGTCGCGGTGTGAATGATCACGGCCTGGTTGCGCCCTACGGCTTGTACCTGACGCACGCCGTGCCCGAAGCCCTTGAGCCGCTTGCGCGTTTGCGAGGCGCCCAGGTTGACGAACAGCTTGTCGCCTTTCGGTTCGCTGATGGCGGCGGCTCCTACCAGACTTCGATCCGTTCGGCCGGCGGGCGAAACATCGCGTCGCCGGGCTTGACGTCAAAGGCCTCGTAAAAGGCCGCGATATTCGAGAGCGGCACCAACGTGCGGAACTTGCCGGGCGAGTGCGGATCGGTCCGGAGCAGCAGACGTTGGTCGGCGTCGCGGGCCATGCCGCGCCACACCTGGGCATAGCCAATGAAGAACCGTTGCGGGCCCGTAAAGCCGTCGATCGTGGGCGCTGGCTTGCCGGCCAGCGATTTCTGATAGGCCGCGTAGGCAATCGTCACGCCGCCCAGGTCGGCGATGTTTTCGCCCAGCGTCAGGCGGCCGTTGATTCGCAAATCGTCGACGGCCACGCACGCTTCGTATTGCTTGACGAGCTGTTCGGTCTTGGCGGTGAACCGCGCGCGGTCTTCGTCGGTCCACCAATTCTTCAGATTGCCTTGGGCATCGGAGCGGCTGCCCTGGTCGTCGAAGCCGTGGCTGATTTCGTGGCCGATCACGGCGCCGATCGCGCCGTAGTTCACCGCGTCGTCGGCCGCCAGGTTGAAAAACGGCGGCTGCAGAATGCCGGCCGGGAATACGATCTCGTTCATCGTGGCGTTGTAGTAGGCATTGACCGTCGGAGGCGTCATGAACCATTCGTTGCGGTCCACCGTCTGGCCCAGCCGGGCCAGGCGATAGCGAGCGTCGAACGCCCGGCCGCGCGTGACGTTAGCCGCATACGAGTCGGAGCCGATTTCGAGCGCGCTGTAGTCGCGCCATTGGTCGGGATAGCCGATCTTGGGCGTAAAGGCCGCCAGCTTCTTGAGGGCCTCTTGCTTCGTCGCCTCGCCCATCCAGGGCCGCGTGGCGATGCGCTCGCGGTAAGCCAGCGTAAGGTTCTTGACCAGTTCGTCCATCCGCCGCTTGGCCTCGGGCGGAAAGTACTTTTCGACGTACAGCCGTCCCAGCGCTTCGCCCAGGTTGGCGTCGATGGCCGCGATGGCCCGCTTCCAGCGGGGCTGCATTTCCTTGATCCCGCGAAGCACTTCACTATAGAAACGAAAGTTCTCGCGTTCGATTGCGTTGTTCAAGTAGGGCGCCTTGGCGTGTACCAGGTGCCAGCGCAAATAAGTCTGCCAGTCGGCCAGCGGGACCGAATCGAGCAGCTGGTTGACCCGCTCGAAGAACTCGGGCTGGCCGACGATAGCCTCGGGCAGTTCGTCGACGTCGATTGTGGCCAGGTACAGCTTCCAGTTGAGCCGCGGCGCGAGCGTGTCGAGCTCGCCGCGCGACTTCTTGTTGTACTGCGCCTCGCGGTCGCGCAACTGCACGGGCGTGCGCGAAGACTCGGCCAGTTGGGTTTCGATCTTCAGCACGGTGTCGGCCGCTTGTCGCGCGGCCTGTGGCTCATCGCCCAGCAATCGCAGCATGGCGGCGACGTGTTCGACGTATTGCGCGCGAATCCGCTTCGAGTCGTCGGTCGTGCCGACGTAGTAATCGCGCTCGGGCAGGCCCAGCCCGCCCTGGCGCAAATGGGCCGCATAGCGGTCACTCTGCTTCTCGTCGGGGCTGACGTAGAAGGCAAACAGCGCGGGCACGCCGTCGATGCCCAGCCGGCCGATTTCGGCAATCAGCTGATCGCGCGAAGCGATCTTGCCGATCCGCTCCAGGTCGGTCGCCAGCGGCTTGATGCCGTCGGCTTCGAGCCTGGCTTCGTCCATGGCGGAGAGGTAAAGCGCGCGAACTTTGCGCCGGTCGGGATCCGGCGGCTCGGGTCCACTGACCAATTGCTCCAGAATTGCCTTTAATGCCAACAGGTTGTCGTCTCGCAATTTCGGAAACGCGCCCCAGCGACTGTATTCGGAGGGAATTGGATTGTGCAGAATCCAGGTGCCGTTGACGTACTGAAAAAAGTCGTCTCCAGGTTTGACCGATTTGTCGAACCCCGCGGCGTCGACGCCGCTTTTCAATAACTCGGCAGCGCGCGCGGCGCTGGTGGTGCCGGCGACAACGAGTCCCAAGGTCAGTCCGATCAGCCAGATTCGCATGTGCACCTCAATGCTGGAGAGATCATCAGGCTTGGCAGGCCCCGCAGGCCGTGGCCCTTGGTCATTTGCAGTTTCAAATCATACCTTTGGCCAATCGGCCAAGACAAGGAAGCCGTGCCAGCGCGAGATGCGGCGCGCCGGGCGGCGAGGTACCATGGTGCCAGACGATCCTCAGTCAGGTAACGTGTGGAGGGGGCAGACATGAACCACGACCGGCGAGACTTTGTGAGGGGCCTGGGGGGCGCGCTGGCCGGTTCGTTGCTAAGTGGCGGCTCTTGGGCCAAGGCAGCCCCGGGCACGGCACCGCAGCGGATCAAGATCGGCCAGATCGGCGTGGGCCATGCGCACGCCAGCAAGCTCTCGGTCTACCGCGCATCGCCCGACTATGAAGTGGTGGGCATTGTCGAGCCAAACATGCAGTTGCGGGCCCAGGCCGAGGGACAGGCGCCATTCCGCAACTTGCCCTGGATGACCAGCGAGCAACTGCTGAATGTGCCTGGACTGCAAGCCGTACTGGTCGAAACAGAGGTGCGCGACTTGCTCGATACGGCCGAGCGGTGCGTATCGGCCGGCAAGCACGTTCACCTGGATAAGCCGGCAGGCCATTCGCTGCCGCAGTTCGAGCGCATCCTGGCCTCGGCCACGCGCCAGCGTTTGCTCGTGCAAATGGGCTATATGTATCGCTATAACCCGGGTGTCGTGCTGCTGCGGCAATTCTTGCAGCGCGGCTGGCTGGGCCAGCCCTTTGAGGTGCATGCCGTGATGAGCAAAGTGGTCGACCCGCAAAGCCGACGCGAGCTGGCCGCGTATCCCGGCGGCATCATGTTCGAGCTGGGCTGTCACGTGCTCGACCTGGTGGTGGGCGTGCTGGGCAAGCCCGATCGGGTGACGCCCTATTTGCGGCGTGTCGCCGCGTCAGGCGACCAGCTGGTCGACAACATGCTGGCGGTGCTCGAGTATCCCCGAGCCACGGCCACCGTGCGCTCCAGCGCGCTTGAAGTCGAAGGCGGCCTGCGTCGTCACCTGGTAGTGTGCGGCACCGAAGGCACATTCCAGATTCAGCCGCTCGACAATCCTGGCGCACGAGTCGCGCTGTCGAAACCGCGCGATTCGTACCTGCGCGGCTACCAGGACCTCACCTTTCCCAAGTACACGCGCTACGTGGACGACGCGGCCGACATGGCGCGGATCATTCGCGGCGAAAAGGCCAGCGACTATTCGCCCGCCCACGATCTGGCCGTGCAGCAGGCAGTGTTGGAAGCATCGGGGGTGCCCACGGATCGCTAATCCTCGTTCGTTGGAGAGACCGGCCAGGTCGCCGAGATCGCAGGAGTCTTGAACCATGGACCAGCACATCGATCGACGCCAGTTCGTGACGCGAACCAGCAAGCGGACGGCAATTCTCGCGGCCGCGGCCACGCTGGGCGGGGTCCATGCGTTCGGCGAGCCCACACAGCCGGCACGGCTGCGCCTGGGCATCATTGGCTGTGGTGGCATCATGACGCATCACGTCAAAGGCCTGGTCGGCCGCCGCGAGGCGGTCACAATCGCCTGGCTGTGCGATGTTGACCCACGGCAGATCGAGCGGCTGGCGGCACTGGTTTCGGGCGACTTTCAGGCCGGCCCTCCCGCGCGCACCGCGCGCTACGAAGACGTGCTCGACGACCGCCAGGTAGACGCTTGCATCATTGCCACGCCTCACCATTGGCACGCGCCGATCGCGCTGCGGGCCATGCAGGCGGGCAAGGACGTCTACGTCGAAAAGCCGATCTCACACGTTTACGATGAAGGCCCGCGGATCATCGCGGCCGCAAAGAAATATGGCCGCATTGTCCAACAGGGCAGCCAGATGCGCAGTAGCCCCGTCACGGCCCAGGCCGAGGCGCTGCTCAAACAGGGATTGATCGGCCAGGTGAAAGTGGCCCGGGCCTGGACGGCGGAAACCCGCACGGTGCAAAAGCCGCTGCCCGATGCCGCGCCCCCCGAGGGAGTCGACTACGACCGCTGGCTGGGTCCGGCGCCCCAGCGCGCGTTCAACCCCTTGCGCTTTCATCAAACCTGGCGGTTGTTTCGCGATTATGGCAACGGCGAGATCGGCGACGACGGTATCCACGACCTCGACATGGCCACCTGGGGATTGGGCGTCGCGACGTTTCCCAAGCAGATTACGGCTCGCGGCGGGCGGATGTTGCTCGACGGCCACGCCAGCGAGTATCCCGACAGCATGAACGTGACCTACGAATATCCCGACGGCAAGCTGCTGGTGTACGAGAACTATCCGTTCACGGCTTACGGCTTGTATGGCTTCGACAACGGCAATGTGTTTTACGGCACCGAGGGATATATGATCTTTTCGCGTCGCGGTGCGTTCAGCACGTTCTTGGGGCCCAAGTCGAGGCCGGGACCGACGGAGAGCAAGGACGCGCGCGGACAAACCGGATACCCCGAGCACATGGCCAACTTTCTCACGGCAGTGCGGCAGCGAACGCCGACGAAGGCGAAGCCCGAGGTGGCTCACCGCAGTTGTGCCCTCGTGCACCTGGGCGAAATCGCGTATCAAACGCGCGGGCGGTTGGATTTCGACCCAGCAAGCGAGCGGTTTGTCGACTGCGACGAAGCGAACCGCCTGCTAACCAAGCAGTATCGGCCACCCTATGGACTTCCGGAGCTGACCTGATGCCGAAAGCAACCCCTACCGCGATTTTATCTGACGCCGCTACGCTGGCGAGCGGGTCGGCTTTCCGATTGAGAAACGCGGTGCGGCTGGTTGTTGCGCTGGCGCTGGCGACGACATGCGCATGGCGGGCGCCAGCGGCCGAGCCGACCTGGCGAGCCGGCGTGGCGCGGGCCGTGATAACGCCCGAAAAGCCCGTGTGGCTGGCGGGGTATGGCACGCGGCGGTCCCCCGACGGCAAGCTGCACGATCTGTGGATCAAGGCGCTGGCGCTTGAAGACGCCGAAGGCCGGCGGGCCGTCTTGATCACTAGCGATTTTCAAGGCGTGCCGCGCTCGATGAGCGATCGGGTGTTCGAGCGACTCGCCAAGCGGCACGGACTGGAGCGGCGGCAGGTGCTGTTCACCTTTTCGCACAATCACTGCGGTCCGCGGCTTGGCGACGATCTGGTCGACTACTACCCGGTCGAGGACGAGCAAGTCAAGTTGGTGGCCGAGTACACCGATGCGATGGTCGAGCGCGCCGTTGGCGTGGTGAGCGACGCGCTCGCTCGGCTCGCGCCAGCCCAGCTGTCCACGAGCTCGGCAACGTGCACGTTTGCCGTCAACCGGCGAAATAATCGCGAAGCAGAGGTGCCCGCCCTGCTGGCCGAGGGCAAGCAGCTAGTGGGCCCCGTCGATCACACCGTGCCGGTGCTCAGGATCAGTCGGCCGGACGGCCGGCTGGAAGCCGTGGTGTTCGGCTATGCGTGCCATCCGACGACGTTGAGCTTTTTGACCTGGTGCGGCGACTACCCGGGTTTTGCGCAGCTCGACCTTGAGCGCGCCCATCCGGGCGCGACGGCGATGTTCGTCAACACCTGCGGCGGCGACCAGAACCCCCTGCCCCGTCGCAGCGTCGAATTGTGCCAGAAGTACGGCCGCATGCTTTCCGCGGCCGTGGAGCAGGCGCTCGAGAAGCCCGATCCGAAGCGGCTGGCGCCTCAATTGCGCACGGCCTTTGAACTCGTCGAGCTGCCGTACCTGCACGTAATGTCGCGCGACGAACTGCACGCGGCCATGCAAGAGGGCAATGCGATACGAGCTCGCTGGGCGGCGCGTATGCTGGAGAAGCTCGACCACGGCGAAACGTTTGCCGCCAGCTATCCCTATCCGATCCATGCCTGGCGGCTGGGCGACACGCTGTGGATCGGCATGGGCGCCGAGACCGTCGTTGACTACGCACTGCGTTTCAAGCGCGAACTGGGGGCCGACACCTGGGTATGCGGCTATACG
>CAZPED010000185.1:0-6819 GCA_964585335.1 uncultured Planctomycetaceae bacterium
CACGTGGCGGCGTTCGATTTGCAGGCTCGCGACGACATGGCGATGGCGGCCGCCCGCAACGTGGTCGAAGTGTTGGCCGGTCGCTGGCCAGTGGAGTCGCTGATTAATCGTGAGCTGGCGGGCCGGTAGCCGCGATTGGGGGCCCCTGCGGTGGCTGACAGCCGCACCGGCGGCCAACTACAATGGCAGGCTGGTGTACTTTGTGCTTGACGCTTGCAGAGAGGGCGCTTCGCCGATGCGTTGCATGCTGGCCGTGATTGTGATTTGCGGTTTGACCGGTCTGGTGCGGGCCGGGACCAACTGGCCCCAATTTCGCGGGCCCAATGGCGACGGGATTTCGCTGGAAACGGGGCTGCCGGTCACTTGGAGCGAGACCGAGCATATCGCCTGGAAGACGCCTCTGCCGGGCAAGGCCTGGTCGTCCCCGGTCATCTGGCAAGACCAGGTCTGGGTGACCAATGCGCCCGAGGACGGCAAGCAGCTGTACGCCGTCTGCCTGGATCGACAGAGCGGCCAGGTCGTGCACAACGTGCTCGTGTTCGAGATCGCCGAGCCGCAGTTTTGCTATCCGATGAACAGCTACGCCACGCCGACCCCGGCGATCGAGGCCGGCCGGATTTACGTCCATTATGGCGTGCATGGCACGGCTTGCCTCGATACGGCCAGCGGCAAAGTGCTGTGGACGCGGCAAGACCTGCCCTGCAATCACCATCGCGGAGCGGCCTCGTCGCCCATTCTCGTCGACGATCTACTGGTCGTGGCGTTCGACGGCTTCGACGTTCAGTATGTCGTGGCGCTTGACAAGCACACGGGCAAGACCGTTTGGCGGCGCGATCGCAATATCGACTACGGCACCGAAGACGGCGACGCCAAGAAGGCGTATGGTACGGCAAAGGTCATTGAGGTCGATGGCCAGCGCGAGCTCATCTATCCGAGTGCGGGGGCGACGATTGCCTATGAGCCCAAGACGGGCGAGGAAATCTGGCGGATGCGGCATGGCGGCATGAACGCCTGCGCGCCGCCGCTGTTCGCCGCTGGCCGGCTGGTGATCAACACGGCCGCGGGGGGCTTCAAGTTATTCGCCATGAGCCCCCGTGGGCGCGGCGATCTGACGAACTCGAATGTCGAGTGGAAGTGTAGCCAGGGGGTGCCCACGCGCTCGAGTCCGACCTTGGTCGGCGACCTGATCTTCATGGTCAGCGACGCGGGCGTGGCCTCTTGCCTGGATGCGGCGACCGGCAAAGCCGTGCGGCAGCAGCGGCTCAAAGGCGAGTTTTCGTCGTCGCCCATTTGCGCTTCGGGCCGCATTTATTTCAGCAATCACGACGGCCAAACGTTCGTGCTCTCGGCCGATCGCAATTTCGAATTGCTCGCCACGAATACGCTCGATGCCGGCTGCATGGCTTCGCCGGCCGTGTACGACAAGGCCATCTTCCTGCGCACCAAGACGCACTTGTACCGCATCGAGCAATAGCGTTCGCTGCGCGAGGCCGACTAGGGCCGCGCCACCAGGCGGCGCACCCGATGATTGTTGGTGTCGCCGATGTAGATCGCCCCGTCGGTCCTCAGGCCAACGCCGTGAGGGCGGTCGAATTTGGCCTGCAGTGCGTCGCCGCCGTCGCCGCTGTAACCACGTCCGCGCGGGCCAGTTCCGGCGATCGTCTCGACGCGGCCCGCCTTCGTATCGATCAGGCGAATTGCTTGATTTTCAGAATCGACCAGAAAGACCCGCCCTTGGGCGTCGGCCGCGATGCCCTTGGGGCCATTGAACGTGGCCTGCGCGGGGGCGCCGCCGTCGCCGCTGTAGCCAGCTTTGCCGGTGCCGGCCACGTGGCGAATGCGTCCGCTGTCCAGGTCCAGCCGCCACACGCTATGTCCTTCGCGCAGGGCAATCCACATGGTGCGGCCGACGATGAACAGCGCCCGCGGGCCAAGGATGGGGCCGCCCTCGGCTTTTGCGCCATCGGCGGGCAACATGCGTTGGCCGTTGCCGGCGATCGTGGTGATGGCGCCTGAGCTGGGATCGATGCGACGAATACGATGGTTGCCGATATCGGCCACGTACAGGTAGCCGCGGTCGTCAAAAGCGATGCTGTGGGGTTGCTTGAACCGGGCATCGCGCGCGAGCCCGCCGTCGCCGGCCAGGCCCGCCTCGGGGGCGCCGGCGACCGTCGAGATCGTGCCGGTCTTGGCGTCGACCCGGCGAATCAGGTGGTTCATCATTTCGACGAAATAGAGATTGCCGGCTCGGTCGAAGCGGACCTCGTAGGGTTCATTGAGCGTGGCGGCGGTAGCCGGTCCGCCATCGCCCGAGTGCCCTTTGACCCCAGTGCCCGCGTAGCAAGTAACGCGTTGACCGGACAGATCCCAGCGCAACACCCGGTGCTGTCCGACCGAGGCGATGTACAGGCAGCCATCGGGACCAAACTCGACGCCAAACGGCTGGTCGATGGCGACAGCCAGCGGCGCGCCGCCGGGAGGCGAGAAATCGCCGGGCTGTCCGCTGCCGACCACGGTCTCGACCGTGTAAGTGGGGGGCGCGCCCAGGCAGGCGGCACACGTAAACGACAGCAAGAAAAGCAGCAGGCAGCGGCAGGCGGCAATCATGGTAAGCTTGAAAGGGCGAGCGATGGATTCACGAAACGCGATGCGTCGCCTATTGTAGCGTGACAAAGGCTGGGCGTGCCAATCGGCTGCCCGCCCGACGAAGTTCCGGGAGCCAGTACGTCACATGTCGCAATTACG
The DNA here is from genome assembly GCA_964585335.1 of uncultured Planctomycetaceae bacterium. Taxonomy (GTDB): domain Bacteria; phylum Planctomycetota; class Planctomycetia; order Pirellulales; family PALSA-1355; genus CAZPED01. Next base: position 2,746 of record CAZPED010000185.1, read on the forward strand.
GTTTGACCTGGCCACGAACGATTGGGTCATTTTCGCCCCTTCGCGCGCATTGCGCCCGCACGATTTGCGAAATCGCGACGGCGAGGCCGCCCCACCGCGTCCAGCCGTCAAGTGCCCATTTTGCCCGGGCAACGAAGCCTTCACGCCGCCAGAGATTTACGCCGTGCGGCCGCCGGGTGGCGCGCGATTCGACTGGAAAGTGCGCGTGTTCGCCAATAAGTTTCCGGCGCTACGGATCGAGGACGATCCGGTGCGAAGTGAAGACGAGTTTCATTTTCTCTCGATGGACGGCTGCGGCGCGCACGAGGTGGTGGTTGAGTCGCCCGACCACGACCGCGTGCTCGCGCAACAGCCGGTCGACCAGGTCGAGCTGGTGCTCGGCACGCTGCAGGCACGCTACACCGACCTGATGCGGGATCGCCGCTTCCAGACCGTCGTGATCTTCAAGAACCACGGCGAGGCGGCCGGCACGTCGCTGGCCCACCCGCACTGGCAATTGATTGCCACGCCCGTCGTGCCGCGCATGCTCAGGCTCAAGCACAACGAGGCCGAGGCTTACTTCGACCGCAAGGGCACTTGCGTGTATTGCGTCATGCTCGACCACGAGTTGCAAGCAGGCACCCGAATCCTGGGGCAGAACGACGATTTCGTGGCCTTCCTGCCGTTTGCTTCCCGGGTACCCTTCGAGACCTGGATCGTGCCACGGCACGCCCAGCCATCGTTTGCCGCCGCCAGTGGGCCGCAATTGCGCCATTTGGCCGAAATGCTCAAGACCACGCTGCTCAAATTGCACACCGCGCTCGACAATCCCGACTACAACCTTACGGTCGACGAAGTGCTGCGCGGCGACGAGGACAAAGAGTATTTCCGCTGGCACATCCGCATACTGCCGCGTCTGAGCACGCCGGCTGGGTTCGAGCTGGGCAGCGGCATGTCGATTAACTCCGTACTGCCCGAGGACGCGGCTTCGTTCCTGCGTGAAGTACCCGTGGCAAACGGCGGATCAAGCTAGCACGGGCCGGAGTTGCAGGCCCGGCGGCCACGCCTCACAATAATCGCGCAGCGCCCCATTGCGCTGGCGGTCGGTCGCTTACATCCATCAAGGCAGCGGTGATCCATGACGCATAACATCTGGCGGGGAGTGCTCGGACTTCTGGTGACACTGACGGCGGCACCCAGCGCCGCGGCGGCCGACGCGGCATTGGGGCAAGTCGCCGCTCAGCAGGCTGTCGACTTCTCGCGGATCGGCCAGGACCAGAAAGAGGCCCTGAAAGTCGCCGACGGCGTCTACCAGGCGATTGGCTTCGGCAATACGTTCATGGTTGTTACGCCTGGAGGCAACGTGATCATCGACACGTCGATGCCCAACGTTGCCACTCGTCACCACGAGTTGCTGACCAAGGTCAGCGCCGCGCCGATCCGCTATATCGTTCTCACCCATGGTCACGGCGACCATACCGGCGGAGTACACCTCTGGAAGCAGGACGGCACGCAAATCATCACGCAGCGCAAGTTCCCCGAGTTTCGGGCTTACCAGGACCGGCTGGCCATGTATTTTGCCCGGGCGAACGCCGCCCAGTTCAATTTCGATCCCGAACAGGTGAAACGGCTGGCCGCCTCGCCCAAGCAGCAGGTAACGCCGACGATTACCTTTGACGATCATTACGAATTCGCGCTCGGCGGGGTCGACTTTCAGGTGTTTCACACGCCGGGCGAAACCCCTGACGCACTGAGCGTTTGGCTGCCCAAGGCCAAGGTGGCCTTCGTGGGCGACAACGTCTACGACTCGTTTCCGAACATTTACACCCGGCGCGGCTCGCCGCCGCGCTGGCCGCTGGAATATATTGCATCGATCAACAAGGTGTTGGCACTCGAGCCCGAGGTGGTGCTACCCAGCCACGGGCTGCCGATCGTGGGCCGGCAAGAGGTGGTCAAGCGGCTGACGCGCTATCGCGACGCCATTCAGTACGTGCACGACGCGACCGTCCAGGGCATGAATGATGGCAAGGACGTATTCACGCTGATGCGCGAGGTGAAGCTGCCGGCCGAGCTGGATATTGGCGAAACCTACGGCAAAGTCTCATGGTCCGTCCGCGGCATTTTCGAGGGCTACGTCGGCTGGTTCGATCTGAACCCAGCAACGATGTATTCGGCGTCGCCCAACGTGGCTGACGCCGAGCTGGTGGAACTGGCTGGTGGGGCCAAGGCCGTGGCCGCACGTTCACGCCAGGTGACCGAAGCGGGAGACGCCATCAAGGGGCTGCGGCTGGCCGAGGCGGCGCTGGCGCGCGAGCCCGACGAGCGCCAGGCGCTCGAGGCCAAGCAATTGGCGCTGCAATCGCTGCAGAACGCGACTCGAAATGGACTGGAGCACGCCTGGCTAGGCTACGGTTTGCGGCAGGTGCAGAAACGACTGGACGCCGCGTCGGCCAAGTAAACGCCCTGGCTACTTGCCCGGCTTGGGTTCAAGCGCCAGGACGGCAGTGATCGGAAAGTGATCTGACGGATAGCGACCGTCGCGGTTCGTATGGTCGATGGCCGCTTCGATTCCCTTGAGCTCGGGCGTGGCCAGAATGAAGTCGATCCGCTGTCCGGCGGTTTTTCCCGAAAAGTTGTGGAAGCTCGCCTCGTTCGGATCGGCCGCTGGGTGTACCTGCCGGTAAACGTCGTGCAGCAGCGGGGCGGGGCCGCTCGGATCGACCAGCGTGCGGAAGCCGGGGTGGTCGTCGTGGACGTTCAAATCGCCGGTGACTATGGCCGGCGTCCCGTCGGCATGCTCGGCAATCCAGCGGCGGATGATCTTGCCCGACTCGACGCGGGCCTGGTTGCCGCGGTGATCCCAATGGGTGTTCAGGTAGCAGAGTGGCCGGTTGCTGTTTTGGCGGTCGCGCAACCTGACCCAGGTGGCGATTCTCGGCAGCGAGCTGTCCCAGCTCTTGCTGCCGACGACCGTGGGCGTTTCGCTCAGCCAGAACGTGCCGGAGTCGACCAGCTCGAACCGATCGGCGCGATACAGGATGGCCGAGAACTCTCCCTTGCGTTTGCCGTCGTCGCGGCCCACGCCCACCAGCTTGTAACCCGGCAGGTGCTCGGTGAGGTAGTCGCCCTGCATGGCCAGCATTTCCTGGGTGCCCAACAGGTCGGGGTGGAATGCCTGAATCGTGCCGAGCAGGATCTCTTTGCGCTTGTCCCAGGCATTGGCGCCATCGGCGGCCGTGGCGTACCGCAAATTAAACGTCATGACGCGCAAGTCCGACTCGGCGGCCGCGGCCGAAGCGGTCACGAGCGTTGCCAGGCACATAGCGCGCAGTGCATTACCGAGAAAGCTCACGATCGGCTCCTTGTGTCTGGGGCGGCGGCGGGCCCGAAGGCCTTAGCCGGCGGCGACTTCGACGTAAACCTTCAGCGCCGCGGAATCCTCGACCAGGGTTTTCATCATCTCCTGGTAGTTTTCGAGGCCGCGGATCGGATTGGTCAAAATCCGCTGCACCACGCCCGGATAGAGCACCTCGCCGTGGGCCAGGTCCTTGATGCCCATTTCGAAGTGTTCGCGGTTGGCATTTACCGAGCCGAGCAGCAGCTTGTTGCCCAGCACCCAATCGAGATTCACCTTGTCCGAGGGCACTTCGACGTGCTGCCGGCCGCCGGTGACGCTTGTCCACACCAGGACGCCATTGTGGCCCAGCAGCTGCATGCAGCCGAAGGCGATGGCGCTGCTGCCCGTGGCGTCGATGATCAGGTCGGCCTTGCCCACCTGCGCGGCCAGCTCCTGGGGCGAGGTGCGCTGCGTGCTCACGTAGTGTGCGCCCATCGCTTCGACCAGCTCCGACTTCAAGGACGGCGGCTCGCTACGGGCGAGCGTAAATACTTCGAGCCCGCGCAATCGCAGCACGAGCGTCGTGAGCAAGCCGATCTGGCCGGCGCCCATCACGTAGGCCGTCTTGGGCCGCCAGACGCGCAGCCGCCGCTGCACCTCGTAGGCTTGTTGCACCGCCTTGGTGGCACAGCTCATCGGTTCAGCCAGCACGTGCAGGTGCTTCAGCCCGGCCGGCATGCGCACGATGAACTCGGCGT
>CAZPED010000186.1:0-6807 GCA_964585335.1 uncultured Planctomycetaceae bacterium
GCCGCAACCGCTCAACGAAGTCATGCTGGCCACGTCGCTCCCCGTGGTTTACGAGTCGGCAGCCGAAGTGGCCGAGCGCCGTGCCCGGCTCGAAGCGGAAACCCAGCGCTTGGTCGATAAGAGTCTGTTGATCGACGTTGCCGAGACGATCGTGCCCACGAATTTCTTCGCCGCTTACCAGGGTTACGACGATTGCCAGTTGCAGCGCACGATCAGCCGGCTGTACCGCGCGCCGCAACCCGTGCGGCCTGGCCGTCCGGCCGCCTCGGGCCGGCGACTGCGAGTCGGTTTTCTGTCGTCGCACTTTTGCGATCATACGATCGGCTGCCTGAACATTGGCCGCGTCGCCCAGCTCGACCGCCAGCAATTCGAAGTGTTCGTCGTGGCCATTGGGCCACACGGCGACTCACTGGCCCAAGCGTTCAAACGCTCGGCAGACCACTACCTGGAGCTCTCCGGTTCGCTCGAAGCGATTCGCCGCGGCGTGGTGGCCGCGCGACTCGACCTGCTGCTGTTTGCCGACGTGGGCATGAACACCACCACGTACACCCTGGCAATGTCGCGGCTGGCCGGAGTGCAGTGCGTCACTTGGGGGCATCCGGTCACGACCGGCTATCCGTCCATGGATTACTTCGTTTCGAGCGAGCTGCTGGAAACGCCCGAGGCCGACGCGCACTACTCAGAGCAGCTGATCCGGCTGGCCAACCTGGGCACATACTACTATCGCCCGGTGGCGCCGCCGCCGGCCCGCACGCGCGAGCACTTTGGCCTCGATGCGCGGCGGACGGTTTATCTATGTCCGCAAACGCTGTTCAAGCTGCACCCCGACTTCGACCCGCTGGTGGCCGAAATCCTGCGGCGCGACCCGCAGGGTGACTTGGTGCTGCTCGAAGGGCGGCATCCGATGTGGACCCAATTGGTCCGCGAGCGATTCGCGCGCACGATGCCCGACGTCTGCCAGCGCGTGCGTTTTTTGCCACCGCAGCCGCGGGGCGACTTTTTACAGCTGAACGCCCTGGCCGACGTCTCGCTCGACACGCTCCACTTTGGCGGCGGCAATACCAGCTACGAAGCCCTGGCCGTCGGCACACCCGTCGTCACGCTGCCCGGCCCGTTCATGCGCGGCCGGATTGCCCTGGCCTTGTACCGCAAGCTGGGGCTGCTCGACTTTGTCGCTGAGGATCCCCGCCAGTACGTCGAGCTAGCGGTGCGTCTGGGCACGGACCGCGACTATCGCCGCCGGATGAGCGAGCAGATTCTCGAGGTTTGCCCGGCGCTTTACGAAGACCCGTCCGAAGTTCGCGAGCTGGAGCGGTTCTTTCGCTGTGCGACGGCACAGGACCAGGGCGCCTGGGCGCCGCGCGGTTGACGGCCCGCTCGGACCGTCAATCTTGCCGCGTGGCCTGAATGGGGCGCAAGCCCGCCGCACGGCGGCCCGGCACGAGCGCAGACACCATGACCACGGCCAGTGCCGCCAGGAGCAGCAACACGATGAATTGCGGCCGCGCGGCGAAGGCCACGTAGCGGCCAAATAGCGAGCCCAGGCAGATGTTGATCATGCGAGCCAGAAACAGGCCCATCGCTCCGCCGGAGATCACGCCCAACAGTCCGATCAAAAGCGCCTGCCCCAGCACCGTGCGCACGACCTGCCCGCGTTGCATGCCCACGGCCCGCAACATGCCGAGCTCTCGCGTTTGCTCCAGCACGTTGATGGTCAGCGTGTTGACCACGCCCAGGGCGACCACGAACAGTCCGAGCGTCAGAAGCACCCACAGCCCGCCGGTCACGCCGGCCACGGTGGCGTCGATCAGCTTGAGCAACTCGGCGAACGATTGCAGCAGCAAGCCATGCCGAGTGGCCAGCAAGGCCAGCCGCGCGCCCAGCTGCGTTTCGCTTCCCGGCTGAACTTTGATCAGATAAGAGTCGACGCCCTCGGCCTGAAAGAACCGCCGGGCGCTGGTGCGGTCGAGATAGACCACCGCGCCGCCGAAGGTGTACTCCGTGGCAATCGCCGCCACGGTGAACGCGTGGCTGCGGTCGCCGGCAATCAGTTCGAGCGTGTCGCCAGCCCGTACCTTCAGCTTTTCGGCCAGCACCGAGCCGAGCACGACCTGGCCCGTTTGAACTTGCCGCAGAATCTCTGGCGACTCGCCGCCGATGATGTCGAGGGGCACGTGGTTGTATAGTTCGAACTCGCGGGCGATCAGCATCGCTTCGGCGCCGCCCGCCTCGACGCGCAGTATCCGCACCGCTTCTACACGCTCGACCCCCGGCATGGCCACGATCTGCCGGCCGATCGATTCGTCCATGCTCGTGGCGTCCTGGCCGCTCATGTCGGGCATCGCGGCCCGCAGTAGAAAGTCGGCCGTGATCGTGCGCTCGTACCAGGTGCGCGTGTCGTCGGTAATGCTGAACACGGCGTTGCTGGTGCCCACCCCCGCGGCCACGGCAATCAGCAGCACGCCCACGGTCAGAGCGCTGCGGCCGGCATGCCGCAGCACCAGCCGGCTGGACATCTGCGCTTCCAGGCTCTCTCGGCCGCGAAGCGGAATTGTCAGCAGCGCCACGGCAGGGCGCAGCGCCACGGGCACCAGCAACACGAGGGCCACGAGCGCGATAATCACGCCGCCAATGGCTACCCAAATCGGAAACACGCCACGCACGCACCCCACGGCCAGCACCGTCGTCACCACGATGCCGACGAGCCCGGCCATCGTGGCCCGGCGATGCGTGCGCGCCGGTTCCAAGGTGACCACTGGCCGCATGCCTTCAAGCGGCGAGACCCGGCTGGCTCGCCAGGCCGGATACCAGGCGGCAATCAAGCAAATTACCGGGCCCGACAAGCCCGAAGCGATCGCGGCCCATCCCAACTCGGGGCGCTCGGGCAAGCTGGCCTGTAAAATGGCTCCCATCGATTGCATCAGGAAGCCGCCGCCATAAATGCCCAGCGGTATGCCAATCGCCGTTGAAAGCAGCCCCACGGCCAGGGCCTCCCGGCAGATCATGCCCATCACCTGCCGGCGCGTGGCTCCCAGTGCGCGGAGAATCGAGATTTGCCGGCGCCGTTCGCCCACATTCATCAGAAACACGCTGAGCGCGATGACCACGGCCGTGGTAAACGACAGCGCGCTGGCCAGGTCCAGGCTCACCTCGGTCAAGAGCAGCATCTCTTCGGCCAGGCCACTGCGCGACGAGGGAACTTGCACACGCAACTCGCGAGGCAGCACGTTGGCCGCCGCGGCTTGCACGTCGCTGATCGAATGCGAATCGTCGAGGTACAGGTGCACCGCGTCGATTTCGCCGGCCGTCTTGAAAATGGTTTGCAAACGGGCAACCGGGGCCAAGAGCATGCCGCCCTCGTGCAGCCGGACGGCGCTTTCCAAAGACAGCAACCCCGCCACCTTGTGCGATCGCAACCCTCGCGCCGTCAACAGCCGCACGCTTTCGCCCACCTTCAGGTGCAAAGCCTCGGCTAGGCCTGCTTCCAGCGCCACTTCGCCCGCAGCCTGCGGCAAATGGCCTTCCAGCAAGTGAAATCCATCCAGCGACTCGGGACTGTCGGGCACAATGCCCACGGCCAGTACCTTGGCCTTCGTGCCATGGGCATACAAGATCGTCGCCCGGTGAAAGACCGGCACGACAGCCTGCACGCCCGGCACCGCCGCCAGCTTTTCGGCCACGCTTTGCTGAAAGCGTCCGCCGCCGCGGGCCACCACCTCCAGGTCGGACCGGCCGGCGAGCGTTTCAAAGACCTTTTGATAGGCCTTGCGCGTTGTGGCGGTTGCCGACGTCACGGCCACGATCGCCGCCACGGCAATCACCACGCTCAGCAGCGTCAGCAGCGTACGGCCTCGACGGCGGCGCAGTTCCGCCCAGGCATAGCCCCAGCCGCTCATGATCGCGGCTCCGAAACGGGCTCGGCCAGCGACCGCGATAGGCGCGGATCGTAATCGTCGCAAATCTGCCCGTCGCGAACGTGGATCACGCGGTCGGCCCGGGCGGCCACCGCGGGATCGTGCGTCACCAGCACCACGGTCTGTTCGTGTTCGTCCACCAGGTTGCGCAGCATGGCGGTGATTCGGTCGCCGTTGGCGCTGGCGAGATTGCCGGTCGGCTCGTCGGCCAGGATGATCGCGGGCTGCGTTACCAGCGCGCGGGCGATGGCCACGCGTTGCTGTTCGCCACCCGAGAGCTGGCTGGGCAAATGGTCTCGCCGTTCGGCCAGCCCGACCATGGCGAGCACTTCCTCGACACGGCGCCGGGTATCGGACTGCCGCAGGCCTTCGAGCCGGAGCGGCACGGCCACGTTTTCGGCAGCCGACAAGATGGGCAGTAAGTTGAACTGTTGAAAAATGAAGCCGATCCGCCGCCGGCGCAGCAACGTCCGCTCATCATCGGCCAGGCGCCCGACTTCAATGCCTTCGAGCAGCAGCCGTCCCTCGGTCGGCGTATCCAGCGCGCCCAGGATGTTGAGCAGCGTGCTTTTGCCCGAGCCCGAGGGCCCCATGATCGCTACGAATGAAGCCTGTTCGATCCGCACGTCGACGCCGCGCAGCGCCGGCACGCGCACTCCGCCGTCGTACACCTTGATCAGACCAGTACCTTCGATGACGTAGTTCATGTGATTCGTGGGACCGAGGACGAAGGAACTTCTCAGGGCTTCATTGTACGCGACGGGCAGGTAGTTCAGGCAACCTCGGGGCCGGCATTCCGCGCCGTAGCCTCGAGCTGGGCCACATAATCGTCAAGCAGCTGCCGGCCAGTTTGCGGGTTATAGCGATGGTGGTCCCACTTGTACGAAATCGACATCGTGGTGCCGTGGTTGGCGATGCAAAACGCCGCGTGGGTATTGGGGCGCAACGGCGGCACGCCCAGCACCGACTGGTAGACCAGATTGCCCGCCTGTATGCCGCCAGGCACGCGCTGCAGACCGACACTGAAGCGCCGGCTGGGGTCGCCCATGTTGGTCAAAATAGCGGTCGCGAAGCAGAATGGCCCCCGCAACACTGGCCGCAGCAAGCCGGCCGAGCGAATGCTTCCCAGCCCGCCCAAAAAATACAGCGACAGTTTGCCGCGGCGCACGGCATCGGTCTCTTCGCGAATCGATTCCAGCAGCGCGTCGGGAGAATCGCACCAGCGGCTTTTGCGAGTCACGAACGCGAAACTCATGGCGTTGGTAACTGGCATGCTAGAGTCTTCGCGCTCGCGGAGATTTTGTGGCATCAGAATTCGCAGCCGCCGGCCGGGGGCGATGCCGCCGTGTTCGGCATTCCACCGCCTGAGCACGCAAAACAGGTCGCGCATCAGCACGTCGTTGGTCGTGGCGCCAGCGATCGAAGCAGCCCGCCGCAAGCCAGCCGTCGACTCTTCGGTCAGCGACACCGTGATGAACGATGGCCGTGGCGAGCGCTGCCCGGGCGGCGGTATCTCGCCCGCGCGGGCTGCCAGTGGAACGGGGCGCTGCAGAAAAAACTTCAATCCCTCGCGCGCGCCAGAAAACACGTCGGTGATCTGGCGCAGCAGGCTACGGCCCCCCATGCCAATTTCGCCCCGCCCCAGCAGCCGGCGTGGCTCGAGCAAGCGCGGCTCGATTGGCGTGCTGCCCGGAAAGGCGTTGTGATAGCCGACCAGAAAGTCCTCGATGAAGCCGAACGTGCCGATGGCGTCGGCACAGGCATGATGAAAGTGCAGCAGCACCCGGCTTTCGTCGCCACCTTGCCGCACCCACACGCGCAGCGCCGGCGAGTTGAAATCGGCCTCGGCGCCGTAAGTGTCGTCCAGCGGTTCGTCGAGCCGCACCCAGCGGACCGTGGGCGATTGCCGCGGCGCTTGCCAGGCCGGCGCGCCGTTGGCGCCCTTGCCAATCGTGCAGGCAAACAGCGGGTTTCGCGCCACGGCGAACTCCAACGCTCGTTCGCACGCCGCGCGGTCGATCGCGCCCTGAAAGCTAAGCTCCAGGTCGCACATCATGGGGTAGTCGCCCACCCCGTCGGCCAGCATGAAAGCTTCCATCGTCGTCAGCGGCAACGGAAAGATGCCGGCAAACGATGGCGTCTCGATCTGGGTCTGCCCTGTATCAGCCACCGACATTCACCACCTCTTCCGGTGCCAGGCGCCTGGCGGTGCTTCAAGGCAATTGGTCGCGCTGGATCTTGCCGGTCGGCGTGCGCGGAAGCGCGTCAACCAGCGTTACCACCTGGGGCCGCTTGTAATACACCAGGTGCTGTTCGCAATGCGCGCGAATGTCGCCGGCCGACAGGCCGTTTTCCACAGCCACGGCCGCTTTGACGATTTGCGTGCCCGAGCGATGCTCGCCGGCATACACTTTCACCTCGACGACGCCGGCAATGCGGCTGATCGCTTCTTCAACTTCGCACGGCACGACTTTCAGCCCCGAGACGTTGATCATCTCGCTGTCGCGGCCGCGGAGGTGAATCGCGCCGTCCTGATCGATCATCGCCAGATCGCCGGTCATGAACCAGCCGTCGTCGACGCTGCTGATCTCACCTTGATCGTCGAGGTAGCCGGCCATCATCGACGACGACCGCACGCACAAGTGTCCCAGCTCGGCGCCCAATTGGTCGGAGTTGTCGTGCTGGCCGACTTTGACCGACACGCCTGGCATCGGCGGGCCAACCCGGCCGTCCACGTCGCGGCCATCGGCGGCCGTGGCCACCGAGATGCCGCCAGTTTCCGTCGTGCCATACAGCGGGCAGGCCGTGACGCCCGTCTTTTCGCGAAATTGCTCGGCGGCCCGCCGCGGCAGCATGGCGCCGGCCGTCAGCACCCAGCGAGCACGCCGCAGGT
>CAZPED010000187.1:0-6781 GCA_964585335.1 uncultured Planctomycetaceae bacterium
CCGCGATTCCTGCTGACTCTTCCGACGAACTGGCTCGACCGACGTGGTCCCAACCGAACGCTAATAGTTCGAGCGCGAACCAAAGCCCCGCAGGCAATAGAAGCCAAACACCACGATGATCACCACCAACAGGCCCAGCTGGTGGAAGTCGAGTGATTCCAGCCGTTGCATCACGGATCGGGAAAGTTGACTGAACGACATACTGCCACCCGGACGCCTGTTGCCAATTCGCTTCACTGAGCAAATCTAGGTTACGGGCTGCCCTCGCTTGGGCGAATTTTCGGGCCTTGCCGGGCGTGCGGGCATGAGGGGGGCCCTCGTCCGCATCCTCCTTACCACCGGCACGATCGGCGCGGCTGGTCCCCTTGCGGGCTTGTCTGGCAGAGCTATAATTTGGTCTCTACCTTGCTTGTGGCGGCTACTGGTTTTTTGCCAGACGAGCGGCGACAAGAGCGCAAGGGGGTGTAGCTCAGTTGGTTAGAGCGCCAGCCTGTCACGCTGGAGGCCGAGGGTTCAAGTCCCTTCACCCTCGCTTTTCTTTTCCTAGACGAGGCGGCCGATCATTGCTCGTCGTCGCTCCGCCTTCTTGCCGGGGCCAACGTTAGAGTCGGTCCCCGGTTGCTGGCGACAATCGATCGCCCCGCCCTGCCCCGCCAGCCAAGGCCGTTTCGCGCGCATTCTCGGCATTAAGTCGATCGCGGTCAAAAGAACAAGGGCGGCCGCGGTCAAAAGAACAAGGGCGGCCTCGATCGCGCGGATCGGGCCGCCCCTGTCGTCTGGGAGCAATCAGCAGTGAAAAGATCAGCCGGCTGATGTGCTTAGCCGCGTTTGTTGCGACGCAGGCGCGCGTAGCCTAGGCCGCCAAGGGCCAGCAGGCCCCAGGCCAGCAGGGATGCCGGCTCGGGCACTTCGGCCCCTGCCACTTCGAAGTTGAACGTCGTCGGGTCAGCGTTGCCAAAAGCGATCGTGATGTTGTCCACGGCGCCTGCGAACGTTCCCCAGCCCGAGCCGACCCCGGCGCTGATGCCGTGCACTTCGTAATTGGCGTAGCTGCTCTTCCATTGGCTGAGCGTCAGGGCGTCGTAGTACTTCGCCGTGCCGTTGGTGCCGTTCAGGTTGTACGGCAGCGTGCTGCCGGTCGACCAGAGGCGCGAGTCGCTGGACGCGATGTCGTCGGTTTGCCACGAATCGGTGGGCACGGCGGCCATGTTGTTCAAGTTTACTTCGCGCTCGAACACCAGGTAGCCCGACTGCGTGTGATCGGGGCTTGTAACAAACAGCCGCAGCACCGGGTGCAGCCACTGGCTGGCGTCGCCACCCGAGGCCCGATACCAGTCGTAGCTCAAGGCACTCAAATCGCCCAGCGTGCCGAGTGACGCGCCGCCTGGCAGGTAGTACTCGACGTCGGCCTTGGAGCTGTTGCCGCCCGGGCCTTGTGTGCTCGAGAACGACACCGAGCCGTTGCCGTTTCGCGGCACGTCGGTGTTTACGCCAACATGGCCGTTGTTGCGGACGTTGTTGTAGTACCAGTTCGAAGCACCCAGGGCGGCGCCCGGCGTGGAGGGCGTCGTATTGCTGGTGCTGGCGTTCGTGAAATCGTCGCCTGGCGCGGCGCCGTTCGAGTTCACGATGCTAATGGCCGCTTGGGCCGGCGCAGCGACGCTTAACCCGACGATTGCGGTTAAACAGACGGCTGTCAGACAGCCGCGGCACGAAAAGAACCTCATGCGTTTTCTCCCTCACTTAGAAATCGGCGTGTCAACTGCCAACGCGGGCACCTGGAATCGCCGGGGGCAAAGTGAACCGCCCGGCAGGATGACCCTCCGGCCGACGGCTGCCCAAGGGCGCGCGGCAAAGGTTTCCCCCTACTGTGCTGAGCACGCACAGTGAGGGATTTCGGACAGAAAGCCCAAAAAGAAATTTACTTCCGGAAGGACTCGCTTGTTTTTCTCGGCAGTTTCTGCCGCGCAAGTTGTTACACGCCAGTGTACATGCACATTGTCGGCAGAGGCTGAGCCTGGGCGGCTTGGGAGATTCGCCAGCGCCAAACGAATTTGCTGGCTGCTAAAAGAACTCGGACAGTCGGTTCTGAACGATCATGGCCTGCTGTTCTTTGAGCCGAGCCACGTCGTCATTGAGCAGTTCCACTTGCCATTGCAGTTTGCTCTCGGCACCGGCATTGACCAGCGACTTGCCGCGCTCAAGTCGCACTGTCGCCAATTCGACGTTCACTCTCAGGCGTTCGATGTCTGATTCGTCAAACGTGCCTGGAATCAGCTTATCCGCCTCGACGGCCTTCTTGAGCCGAGTCTCGCTGTTGCGCAAGTTCAGTTCGGCCCGCCGCAGCAAGGCCTGGAATGGATCGAACCCGCCGCTCCGGCCGGCCAAATCGAGTTGCGCTTTAGCAAACTCCACTTCGTCGGTGAACAGCGCGATCATGGGCGCCGAAATCGTGCTGGGCACGCGGCGATTCATTGCCTGAGCTTTTTGGAGCGTCAATTCGGCCAGCCGCAGCTGTGCCTTGGCATAGCGAACGGCCAGCGAGTTCTGGTCGGCGGACTTTTCGGTCGGTGCGGCGCTGCCGGCTCGATAACCTACGAAACTGGTGATGGCAATCAGGCAGGTCACGGCCAAAATTCGCTTGAGCATTGCTGCTTCCTCGCCCTGAAGTTCGCTGAACACGGCCCGCGGTGGCCGCAGGTGTTTCGCCCCGTTGGATTTAAGCCCGGCCGGTGGCCAAGCGGGGCGGCATTATAGCGACCCATGACCAAGTGGGGTACGCCAACAGCAGGCTGGCGCGGGATGGCTGCGGATCGGCTTTTGCCAGCGAGAAATCGCCGAAATTGCCCCAATAAGGGGGATTGTTCTCCATGCCGGCCGATTAAGGATTGAAGAGGATGCTTGCAGGCCGGCGCGAACCCGGATCTCCGCGCCCTGCCTGCCAGCATTCCCGATCCCCTGCCGTGCGGACGGATATCTGCGGAACCGAGAAGCTGCGCAGCATCAACGACCGCAAGTGGGCAACTCTAGCGCCCAACCAGTTCGCACGGCGGGGATCTTTTATTCCCCGCCGTGCGAAAAATTCAGGGTTTGGGGCGATAGAACGGATCGTTATCGGCGTCGCGGTGCCACTGGTACTCGGTCAGGTCGGCAATCGTGTCGGCCACCTTGGCGCCGTACAACCGCGCCACGACCGCCAGCGCCATGTCGATGCCGGCAGAAACGCCGGATGACGTGACGCGATTGCCGTCGTCGACCCAGCGCGCCTGTCGGACCCATTCCACCCGGGGGCCTTGGTCAACGGCTAACTGAAAGTACCGCTTGTTCGACGTGGCCTTATGGCCGTCGAGCAGGCCGGCCTTGGCCAATAGTGCCGAACCGGAACAAACCGACATCACGATCTCGGCCTGTTCCGCCCTGCCCCGCAACCAGTCCAGCAGCGTCGTGTTCTTGAGCTCGACAAGGGTGCCCATGCCGCCAGGAACCATTACCAGGTCGAGCGGCGGGCAATCCTCGAATCCATAGTCAGCCACCACCTTGGGACCCTGTGCCGATTTAACCGGGCCGGCCTGCTGTGCGACCATAACGACCTTGAGCCGCGGTCCGACATTGCCGAACACCTCGGCCGGACCATACACGTCGAGCAATTCGAAGCCCCCGTAGAGCACGATGCCCAGCGTGCGCGACGTTTTCGCCGCCGGTGGGCTGGCCGCCTCGGGGGGCGCGGCTTGCGCCACATGCGCGACAGCCAGGCCAATCGCCAACGCCAGTGGAGCCAGCGATCGAGCGGATTGCGAGGGAAATTTGGGTACCGACATGGCCAAGCTCCTGGGGTTGAACGTCGAGGTCACTTCATCACCAGCGGGCCTGGGGGGCTCGGGCCTGCAACGGGGCCGCGGCACCGGCAGGTAAGCACGAGTATAGGCTTTCCGATGCCGTTTGCCATTGCCGAAAACTCGGCCAATACCGGCCTTGCGGCGGCTGATGCACCGGTCGCTGAACAGCAGCTATACTTAAAGCTACGAGGAAAATGGGCGTCGTCCGGAGGATATTCGATGCGTGGACCAATCGTCTTGGCGGTGATTCTGGCATTGGCCGGACTGCTCGGCAGCAGCGTGCCCTTGCGGGCCGAGGATACGGTCGCGGGCCAGAACGAAGAGCAGGCGATTCGTAAGGCGGCTCAAGACTACCTGACGGCGGTGGCTCGCGGCGATGCCAAGGCGCTGGCCGAGTATTGGACGGCCGACGGCGATCTTGTCGACGAGTCAGGCCATGCCAGCCCGGCCAAGCAGATCATCGCTCAGGTCCAACAAGCCACCGGGCAGCCGGCCCGGGCGCCGGTATCGATCCAAGATTCGAAAATCCGCTTCGTCGCGCCGAACGTGGCGCTGGAAGACGGCTCGACCCAGACCGAGGGACCCAACGGCAAAGTTTCCGGCCGGTTCCTGGCCGTGTGGGTCAAACAGGAAGGCAAATGGCGGCTGGCCAGCTTGCGCGAAGCGCGTAACGACGCGTCGGCCGCCGAGTCCGCGCTGGCCGGACTCGATGAATTGGCCGGCCAGTGGTCGGGCCAAAACGACGGCACGATTATTGACATCGCGGCCGAATGGAATCCGACCCATACGTACCTGCTGCGCGACTTGACCACGACCCGCGATGGCAAGACGTTGCTCAGCGGCACTCAGCGAATCGGCTGGGACCCGCTGACCGGCACCATCAGGGCATGGGTGTTCGACAACAGCGGCGGTCGCGGCGAAGCCACTTGGACCCGCGTGGGCAAGTCATGGCTCGTCGTTGGCACGCATTTGCTGCCCAACGGGCAACAAACGGTGACACGAAACACTTACACCTTGGAAAAGGAAAACACGCTCGTCTGGCACGCCCAGGTAACGCTGCCCAATGGCCGCAGCCTGCCCGAGGCCACGATCAAGCTCGAGCGCAAATCGGAGACTCCCTAAACCACGACGCTGGCGCCCAGGCAGCCCGTTCGGGCTCGCGCCGCCGGACCGGAGATTTGCTCATGTCGATTCGCACCTACAGCCGTTGGGCCCTGGTTCTAGTGACCTGTCTGTTTGTCGCGGGCGACGCGCGCGGGCAGGCGGGCAAGGCTATCCCGGCCGCGCGCCCTGCCGCCCCGGCTGCCAAGGCGCCGGTGGCCCCGGCCAAGGCGACCGACGCGCACGACGATGCGAAAAAGAAGGAGATCCTGGCCAGCGCGCGCTGGCGTCGGGCGATGTTCGAATTCAACGAATGGCTTACGACGCAGCAGATTTACGACGAGCAGCAGGTTGCCCAGTTCAAGAAGTCGTTTAACGCCCGCGTCGCCAAAATGACTTCCAACGAGTTGGAAGCCATGCTCAACGACATGGATGCGAAGCTCAAGATCCTGGAAAGCCAGCCCGCGAAGGAAGCCGGACAATGGCTGGGACAGTACCTGTCGATCCTGTCGGACAAGAAGCGCGAGGAAGTGGTCAAGGAAATGCCGAACCTCGGCAGCCTGACGCCGACCCAGCTCAGCCAAGAGATCTGGAAGATCCAACGCAAGCGGCAGTCGCTGATGCAGTCGCAGGCCGTGTTTGACCAGGGGCGGCAAGCCCAGGTCGACTCCGCGATGCAAGCCCACCGCGAGGCCCAGGCCGCTATGCGCCGCGACCAGCAGCTCAGCGCCGCGCAAAGCTACACCTCCCCATACCGGCCGTCGACCGGCACGGGCGAACGCCCCTTCGAGGACATCAACCCGACCGGTCCGAAAATGAGCTTCTACGTCAGCCCCTGGGGGGGCGTGGGCTACTTCTTCAGCGACTAGCGCTCCCGTTCGGTCTGCCCGCGGCCCGACGGCGCGTCTCTCTCGCCCGGTCACCTCTGGCCGATAGGTGCGCAACAATCCGCGCAAAATCTGCTTGACGCCGTACGGCGGCTGCCGTAACATGCGTCCGTACGGCGGATGCCGTAAGCAGGTTATTCTCGTGGAGCGACACGCGTCATGGCTAAGGAAATTCCCTCCCTGGGCGATCTGGAAATGCACGTCCTGCGGCTCGTCTGGCAACACCAGCCGTGCAGCGAGCGCGCCGTCTGGGACCTGATGTGCGAGCAGCGCGACGTCGGTCGCACGACCGTGCTGAAAACGCTGCAACGCCTCGAAGCCAAGGGGCTGCTCAAACGCAGCGCGGGGGACGGGCCTGTGCAGTTTCGAGCCGCGGTCGACCGGCGACGGTTGCTGCCGGCCATCGTGCGGCGGTTCGTCGATCGCACCTTGGATGGTTCGCTCGAGCCCCTCGTGGCCTATCTGGCCGACTCGGAAAAACTCTCCGCCAAGGACCTGGCGGCTCTGCGGGCGATTGCCAAAAAGGTTGCGGCGGACGAACATCACAAGGCGGGCTGACCCCACGAGGCGCGCTCCATGCAGTCGCTCATCGAGTCGCTCAACGACGCGGCGTTGATCTGGAGCGGAGCCATGGTCACCGCACTCTGGCAATCGACGCTCGTGGCGCTGCTGGTCGCGGCCCTCACACTCGCCTTCCGCCGGGCGTCGCCCGCGGTGCGCTATTGGTTGTGGCAACTCGTGGCCATCAAGTTGCTCGTGCTCCCCGCCTGGGCCTGGTCGGTTTCGCCCGATTGGCTGGAGTGGCCGCGCGAGAGTCAGGCACAAGCCAAGTCTGCCGCGACCGTCGCCTTGGACGATCGTGCAGCCACACTGCCCGTCCCGGCGATCGTCGAGCACGCGCCGCAACCGTCCGCTGGTCGTGCCGCCGCGCGGGTTACGTGGCTGGGGGTACTGCTT
>CAZPED010000188.1:0-6777 GCA_964585335.1 uncultured Planctomycetaceae bacterium
CGCGGCCCCGAAGGTTTTGGCGGTCCCGACGGACCCGACTTCGAGCGCGGCCCCCGCGGTGCTCACGGGCCTCGTGGCCCCGAGCGCGGCCCGCGCGGCCGGGGCGGTTTGGAGCAGCAGCTCGACGAGTTAGGCCGTCAGCTCGACCGCATGCACGATCGACTGGAGTCGCTCCGCCGACATGTGCGTGAGGAGCTCGACGACGGCGAAGAGCTCGACGAGGAAGAAGTGATCAACGAAACCGCGCCCGAATAGCCGGGGTTTTATTTTTGTCCGCAGCCAACTGGGGGCACGCGCCGCGCGCAATCGTGGCGTGGGACCCCGGTTGTGCTTTTTTGCATTTCATCGAGCCCACGGGAGAACGCCGTCATGTTTCGCAAAACCGCCATTGGCCTGATGCTGTTGGGCAGCGCGGGGACGCTTTGGGCGCAGCGCCCGCAAGGATCGAACGAGGACGGGCCGCCGCGCGGACCGCGGAACTTCATGGCTATGTTTCCGCTGATGACCGCGCTCGACGCCGATGGCGACGGCGTGATCTCGTCGCGCGAAATCAAGAAAGCCGTTTCGGCTCTCAAGACGCTCGACGCCGACGGCGATGGCCGCCTGACCGAGGACGAACTGCGGCCCGAATTCCCTGGCGGCGGACCCGAAGGGCAAGGCGGACCCGGCGGTCCAGTTGGCCCGGGTGGCCAGGGCGGTGCTCCGGGTGCGGGTGGCCCAGGCGGCGGACCGATGGGCCCGCCGACCGCCGAAGGCGTTGTGACCCGCGCGATGCAGTTCGATGAGGATCAGGACGGCAAGCTCAGCAAGGAAGAGCTGACCAAGATGGCCGAACAGTTCGCGCGTGGGCCGATGGGCGGTCAACGACCGCAGCGCGGCTTGCAGCGCGGCGCCGAGGGGGCTAGTCGACCCGGTCGCGGCAAACCGGCCGCGTCCGACCAACAATAGCACGTTCGAGCGCGTATCAGACGCCGGGCAGTCCCTGCGCGCGGCGCCAGGCCGAAAGTTGCCCCAGGTGTACCGCCTGGTGCGAGGTGAGGATGTGCACCATCGCCACGCCCACCGTGGGTAGCAGCGGCTTGAGCCGGGGATTGGGAAACTCGCGCTCCAGCGACTCGGGAGTGGCGGCCCGCACCAGTTCGACGATCTGCGCGTAGCTGGCTTCGTAGGCGCCCAGCAGCGCGGCCTTGGACGGATACTTGTCTCGCTCCGGGAGCGGCTTGGACGAAAGGTTGAACAGTTCCTTCCAGCCGTCGGGCAGCGGCGTTCTGACGTCGAACACGCCGGCCATCGAGTTGAACACGAAGGTCAGATGCCCCAGCACCCAGGCGGCGTGGTTCATGCCCGGCGCCGGCTGGGCGCACATGTCGGCCTCGGCAATGTCGGCCACCAGGCGTTTGGCGTAATCGACGTTGCTGCTCGAATTGCGAATCACGTATTCCCACATGGTCGATCCTCCTGACGATTGACTGTGATTGGCTCGCTGCTGACCCTACTTTCAGTGCCACGATCAGAGCGCCTCGACCTCGACCCCCAGCGACTTGCCGGTGGTGACCAGCGACTGCCAGGTGTTGGCGTCCAGCTCGATGCCGTCGCGCAAGCGCGCGGCTTTCGTCCGTTCCTCGATTTCGCCGGGCATCAGGATCTCGCCCTCGGGCGAAGCCTTGGCCGAGCTTTTCACCCAATCGATAAAGCGCTGCACTTCGGCGGCCATCTCACCCTGCGGCTGAAAGAACTTGGGATCGAGGTAGATCGAGAGCATGCCATTGGCCAACCGCTGGGCATTGGCCGGGTTGCTGGCGCCGCCGCCGGTGAGCACGCCGGCCAGCATTTCGGTGATGATGCCCAAGGCGTAGCCCTTGTGTCCGGCGATCGACAGAATCGCTCCCGGCGGATCGCCATAAAACACCTTGGGATCGGTGGTCGGCTGACCCTGCGAGTCGATGATGCACCCGGGCGGCACGTCGACCCCCTTGTTGAAAGCCACCTTCAGCTTCCCTTCGGCAATCGTGCAGCACGACATGTCGAGCAAGATGGGCATGCCCCCTTCGACCGGCACGCCGGCGGCAATGGGGTTGGCCGATAGCCGGCGATTGATGCCGCCGAAGGGCGCCACCAGGATGCCGGCGCCGCTGGTGTTGACGAAGTGCAGCGAGACGATGCCGGCCCGCGCGGCCATCAAAGGCCAATCGCCGATGCGTCCCAGGTGACCGGCGTTGCGCAGGGCAACGACCGCCACGCCTTGGCGCGCGGCCTTGGCAATGCCCAGGGCCGTGGCCTGCTCGCCGATCGATTGCCCGAAGCCGTACCGGCCGTCGACGACGGCGATCGCCTCGTTCTCGAATACGACCTCGATCGTCTGATTGGCCAGCACCTTGCCGGACTTCAGCCAGTCGATGTAGTACGGCACGCGAATCACGCCGTGCGAGTCGTGCCCCACCAGGTTGGCTTCGGTGAGGTAATATCCAATTCGCTGGGCCTCGTCGTCGTGGCAACCGGCGGCGGCAAACAGCGCGCTCGTGATGCGTTTCAGTCGCTCGTGGGCAATCTTCATGGCGATTCCTGTTCGGGAAGACGGACGAACTTTTGCAAGGTGTGACAATCGCGCGGCACCAGCCCACGATTGCCGCCGGCCGACAATGCCACTTCGCTGACATAGACGTCGCCGCGGCGGTCGACCCAAACGTCGTGCGGCGCAAAGAAATCGCCGGGTGCGCAGGGACGCTCGCCACCGCCCCACCGCGCCAGCAAGTTGCCCGCGCGGTCGAACACGCTCAGGCGGCCGCCAGTGGTCTGCCCCGGGCCGGCCACGTTGCCCGGAAACATTCCGGCGCGATATCCTAGCTCGGCGACAAAAACGTAGCCGGCCGGATCGATGAAGATCTCACAGGGCCGGGCGATCTCGTTCCAGCTGTCGATGAACCGGCCGTCGGACGTAAACCGCTGGATGCGGCTGTTTTCGCGGTCAGCCACGTAAACGGTTCCATCGTGGTCGATGGCCATGCCGTGCGGCACGTGAAACTGTCCCGGTCCCGCGCCCGGCTCACCCCAGGAGTCGAGCAGCCTGCCATCGGGGGCGAAGCGGTGTACGCGGGCGTTGCCGTAACCGTCGGCCACGTAGATTTCGCCTGTCGGACTCAACGCCACGTTGGTGGGAAAGCAAAAGGGCCCCGCCGCCCGGCGAATCGTGCGGTAATCGACCGTCGTGGCGCCCGTGTCGGAATGCTGCCCGCTCGTGCCCAGGGTCAGCAGCAGTTCACCGTCAGGGGTGAATTTGCGAACGGTGTGGTCAAAGTCGTCGGTGCAATACACCGTGTCGTCGGGGCCCACCATGATTCCGTGCGGGCGGACGAGCAGCCCCTCGCCCCAGGCGCGCAGGAACCGGCCGTCGCGGTCGAGCACGATCACCGGGTGCGGTCCGCGATCGAACACGTAAACGTTATCGAGCGAGTCGGTGGCCACGCCAACCACTTCGGTCAGGCTCCAACCTTCTGACAAACAGGCCCAAGCCTCGACAGCGCGGTAGCGAAAGCCCCCCTGGCCGACGATGACCGGCGCGGCGGCGGTGGTCGACGGCTGCGGCATGGAACGACAATCCTTGCGCGGTGGTTAAACCCGGGAGCGGCAGGCCAGTTTATTCGACCGGAGTCACCGTGGAGCGTTCATCGGGCGGCTCGGGCAAAAAGGCCGCCGCCAGCGCCGCCGGAATGAACAGAAAACCGGAGTACAACAGCACCGGCCGATAGTCGTTCACCTGGCTGAACAGGCCGAAAAACACGGTGCCCAAGGCCGCCGCGATGCGGCCGATGTTGTAGCAAAAGCCCGCGCCCGTGGTCCGTAGCAGCGTGGGAAACAAGGGGGGCATGTACATCGTGAACAGCGCGAACAATCCCGACGACGCGCCCATCAGCGGCAGAAAGAACCACAACTGCTCGTGATCGCGCGGCGTGTAATAGGCGGCGGTCATCGAGCCGAAATAGGTGAGGCACAACAACCCGATCGACGTGCGATAGCCCAGCTTGCGAGCCAGACCGGCGGCCAGAAAGTTGCCGACGATCGACGAGATCATCACCACCATCATCGCCTGGCTGACCAGCTGATTGCGCTCGGCGTCGGTCCACGAGGCCACTTCCGGCAGACGGCGCAGCTGTTGCAAATACCAGAAGTTGAACGCCCAGTGCGCGGTCAACGCCAGGGCGCAAACCGTGATCGTCAGCAGCGTGATCCGCTTGACTTCGCCGCGGAACAGGTCGAGCACGCCGGGATCTTCGTTTCCCTGCTGCCGCTTGGCTTCGTGCCACTGCTCGGTTTCGGGCACCGCGCGGCGAATCCACAAAGTGACCAGCGCCGGTGCAATGCCCACCAGAAACACGTAGCGGTTGGGCAGGCCCGACATGAAGTAGGCCGCGACGGACGAGAGCAGTACGCCGCAGTTGACGGCCGTTTGCAGCACGGCGGCCAGCCAGGGGCGCCAGGTGCGCGGCCAGGTTTCCGAGAGCAGCGCGGCGCCGACGGCCCATTCGCCGCCGATGCCCAGCGCGGCCAGGAAGCGGAAGATGAGCAGGTGCCACCAGGTTTGCGCGAAGAACGACAACCCCGTGAAGGCCGCGTAGGTGAGAATCGTGAGCACCAGGGCGCGGCTGCGGCCCATGCGATCGCCGATGCGTCCAAAAAAGCCGCCGCCCAAGGCCCAGCCGACCAGGAACGAGGCTTGAATGATCGAGCTGTACCAGCCGACCGAGGGATCTTGCTGGCTGACGTCCAACAGCTCGGCCACGAACGGCGCGGCCACGAGCGTGTAGAGGTGCATGTCCAGGCCGTCGAACAGCCAACCGAGCCACGCGGCCAGGCCCGACTTCCATTGGCTGGCGGACAGGTCTTTCAGGCGATGAATCTCTTGAGATTCACCGCTGGGCAAGGTAGCAGGCGCTGGGCGCGCAGCGGGTGGGGTGGGTTCGACGGTGGTCATGGCGGGCTCGGCTACGGACGCAGGTTGGGTTGCGTACAGCCCAGCAACATAACTGGTTGCCCGACCCGTCGCCAGTTTTTTTGTCGCACAAACACGGCCCGGCCGGCTATGGGGCTCGGCAAGCGCTCCCGGGCGATGAGCCAAGATGGCAACGCCATGGGCGAATTTTGAGCAGCGCGTGCGCGCAAGTGGCAAATCGCGCCCGGTTCGCTAAGCTGACGGTCATCAACTTCACTATCCCCTCCAGAGCAAAAACGATGTCGACGCACGCCCAACCCGTGGATTCGGCCGAGGTTGCTCCCGCGCGAACCATTCGACTCTGGTTTCCCGTAACGCTATTGGCCGCCTACTGGGCCTTTACCGTGCTGGTCACCCGGCTCGACTGGGCCATCTCGACCACGTTTCTATCGACCATGGGCATCTCGCTGCTGGTCGTACTGGCATTCTTGATCTGGTGGCTGACCAACGGCCGCGTGCCACGCACGGAGCGAGTGTGGGCGTTCTTGGCGCTGACGGCGGCAGTGTTGATTGCCTCGCGACTGGCCGACCCGTCGCTCGGCGCCATTGGCATGGCACTGGTGGGCCTGCCCGTCGTGGTTTCGATTTGGACGGCCTGGCTGCTGGTGTCGCGGCGGTTTAGCTCGTCGGCGCGCCTGGCGGGCGTGATCCTGGCGATCGCCCTCGGCACGGGCATGATGACGCTGGTGCGCACTGACGGTATCGATGGTGACAACAAAGCCACGGTCTCGCTGCGCTGGTCGCCTTCGGCCGAAGACGACTACGTCAATCAGCGCGCTCAGACCAAAGCCACCACGGGCGAGGCGGCCGACGACCAGCCGCCGATCGAAGCCATCGCGGGCGACTGGACCGAATTCCGCGGCCCCAATCGTCAAGGCGAGCTGCACGGCGAGCGGATCGAAAGCAATTGGACCGAGCACTCGCCCAAGGAGCTCTGGCGGCGGCGAATCGGGCCGGCCTGGAGTTCGGTGCTCATCGTCGGCGATCGCCTTTACACTCAAGAGCAACGTGGCGAGCAGGAAGCCACGGTCTGCCTGGACGCCACCAGCGGCCGCGAGCTATGGAGCCACGAGGACCACGTGCGTTTCAGCGATGGCCAGGCCGGCGCCGGCCCGCGCGGCACACCCACGTTTGCCGACGGCAAGATCTTTGGCCTGGGCGCCACGGGCGTGTTGAATTGCCTCGACGCCCGCACCGGCAAGCGGCTGTGGACGCGCAACATCGTGGACGACTCGGGCGCGGCGTTACCGATGTGGGGCTTTTCCAGTTCTCCGCTCGTCGTCGACGGCACCGTCGTGGTGTATGCCGGGGGACCCGACGGCAAGGGCCTGCTGGGTTATCGCGCCGACAGCGGCGAGCCGGCCTGGGCCGTGGCCACGGGGCCGGTCAGTTACAGCTCGCCCCAGGCCGCCACGATCGATGGCCGCAAGCAGGTCTGGCTGCTCAGCGATGCCGGGATCGTCGGCGTCGAACCGGCCACGGGCAAGATCCTCTGGACGTTCGACGTTAGCGGCAACGGCGTCTGGCGCGTGGCCCAGCAGAGTCCGGCGCCGATTTTCGCGCTTTGTGTTGATGATCGGAAGCCGCGCGTCAGATAGAGCATGAAGTTCTTTTCGGTTCTGGCGGTGGATGGGCCGGAAGACCTGGAGCGCTGGCCCATTTTTCTGGATATCGAGGTCAGGCGCGTGCCGGATTGGGATGGCGCCCTGGAGTTGCTGGAGTGCAGGCACTATGACTACCTGGTGGTGGCTGATGAGCGTCTGCCGGAGACTCATCTGGACTGGCTGCCC
>CAZPED010000189.1:0-6745 GCA_964585335.1 uncultured Planctomycetaceae bacterium
TGCTGATTGAGCCGCTGATGCAAACCGCTGATCTGTTGCAGGGCCTGGCTGGCCTCGGCATTGCGGCGGCCTTGTTCGGCCAATTGTTCGAGCAGCGTGTTGGTGGCCGCCACGGCGCCTTTTTGACCGGCCAAATCGCGAATGCTCGACTCGAGCGAGGCCACCTGGTCTTCGAGGGCCGACATTTGCCGGATCGTGGGGCGAACGACCGACATCTGCACGATCACCAAGGCCAGCGCCGCTCCCCCGAGCAACAGGCCCCAACCGGATGGTTCCAGACCCAAGAAACGGCCGCGACGGGGGGCATCGGCCCCGTTCGTGTTGTATTCGAAGTCTTGCAAGACCATTCTCCCTGGCAGCAGGTTTGGATGGCGAGTCAAACCACAAGATTTACGCCAGTTTCCGTATCGGATGCGTTCACCCAACCGGTCGACCTTTTCCAAGGCCCGCAGTTCAACGCAAACAGCCAATCGAACCGGTCTGAAGCGCAGGGTTTATCATCCAGCCGGCAGGCCAGGATTCGGCCCAGTCGAAACGCACGCCGCGCGCAGCGACAGAAGCGTTATGGCGCACTGCTTTGCGCGCAGGGTGTTCTGACCAGATGCATTTGCACGCCGTCGCGCCGGCAAACGCACGCTAGGCGGTCGGACGCTCGGCGACGCGCGACGCGCCGCCGCGTCCCCGGGCAAACCGGCTCACCCGGCGGATGGCTTCCTGCATTGCCGGCGCGTCGACCTCGTGAACGTCGAGCGGCTTTCCAACCGCTTCGAGCATGGTCACCGTCAGGCGGCCCCCCAAATGCTGGCGAAATTCTTCCAGCCCGGTCAGCAGCGTCTGGTCGTCGGCCAGCAGCGGATGGTAGAGCTCGAAACCCAGGTCGGCCAGGCAGTTGAGCACGCGCTGTGCGTCGGCGGTGGCCAGTCCATGCACGAGCGAGGAATAAACCGTGTCGATCGCGACGCCGATGGCCACCGCCTCGCCGTGTCGCAGGCTGAACTGGCTGAGCGCTTCGAGCCGGTGCGCCGACCAGTGTCCGTAATCGAGCGGACGCGCTTCGAGCATTTCGAACGGGTCGCCGCCGCGCGTGATGTGGTCGAGGTGCAACAGCGCCGACCCGCGAATCATCCGCCCCGAGGCGGTCGGTTCGCGCCGCGCGATCTTGGCGGCCGACTGGCAAAGCTCATCGAACATGGCTGCATCTTTGAGCAGCGAGACTTTCACGGCCTCGGAGAAGCCACAGACGAAGTCGCGCTGGCTGAGCGACGACAGCAGACTGGCATCGTTTACCACGCCCCAGGGCACGGCAAACGAACCGATCCAGTTCTTCTTGCCGAACAGGTTAACGCCGTTCTTGACCCCCAGTCCCGAGTCGGCCTGGGCCAGAGTGGTCGTGGGCAGCCGCACCAGCCGCAAACCGCGGTGGGCAATCGCGGTGGCAAAGCCGACGGCGTCGAGCACGGCGCCGCCCCCCACGACGACCACATAACTGTGCCGGTCGAGGTCGGCCGCGTTGAACACCTTGAGCATCCGCTCAAGGATGTGAATGTCGTTCTTGATCGCCTCGCCGCCGGGCACCAGCTGCACGTTGCCGGCGCGCTGCAAGCGGTCGGGGCGCGCGTCGGCCAGGGCCTTCAGCTTGGGCCGCAATTCCGGGCAGCGCTGCGCAATCCCCTCGTCGAGCCAGAACTGCACCCGCGTGGGCCGGCCTGCCGTGGGTTCGAGCAAGTCGACGAGCACCTGCTGGTCGGCTCCCAGCACGTCCTGGGTGAAGCGTAGTCGATGCGTAAAAGGAACAGAAAAGCGGACTTCGCGGTCCGCCGGCTCGGGCGCCACGGGCATGTTGCAAGCTCTGGGGGCTGGAGTGAGAAAATCAGAAGACGTGGCCGCTAACGGCCTGGCGGGTGGGACTGTTCCGACGTTTCCTAACCTTACCCTAATCGTGTCGCACCGGCGACGCAAGCGGCGCTGGGCGCAGCGCTTGCGCACCTGTGCAAAACGGGGATAAAACCGCGGCACGACTGGCAACGATGCCACCCGCTCTCGGGGCGCATCAGTTGGCGGGGTTCAGCTCGATTTCCAAATCCTTGAAGCGCACTTCGGTCGGGCCGCCCGAGTGCAGCTGCAACGCCAGAATACCCCGGCGAGCGCCACCGGTGTCTTCCAGGTCAACGCAGAGTTGACCATTGATCCAGGTGCGAATCTTGCTGCCGCGCGCCTGGATTTCGTAGAGATTCCAGCCTGGCTTAACGTGGGCCTCGCCGCTCTTGTTCCACAGCAGAGCGCGGCCATGCTCCTCGTACAACTTGCCCCACCAGCCCTCGCCGACGTCGGCCTGGTAGCCTTTGACCAGGCCATCTTCGATGGCTTCGCTACGGAATTGAATGCCGCTGTTGCCGCGGTTGTCGACCAGGTTCACCAGCACGCGCAGCTTGAAGTCGCCAAAGGCCAGGTCGCTCTTGAGGAATTCATTCTCCTTCAACCCCGACGTGCGGCCCACGATCTCGCCGTTTTCGACGCTCCACAGCTGACTATTGCCTTGCCAGCCGGCCAGATCGCGGCCATTGAACAAGCTCTTCACGTTCTCGGGCGTGGCCAGGATGGGCGTCTGCGCCGGACTAGCCAGGTACGCCAGCAGCGAGCGCACTTCGAACGGCGCCAAAGGCTTGAGCAAATCCTCGGGCATCATCGACTGCTTGCTCTGTTGCAGCTCTTCGATCTCGCCGCGCGGCACCACGATCAATTCGTTGGCGGTTTGCACGCTCAGCGCGTCCTGGTCCTGCTGCTTGACAATGCCGGTAATCACCCGGCCGTCGGTGGTCGTGATGATCGTCGGCTGATATTCCTTGGCCATCACCGAGCTGGGGTCGAGAATGTTCGACAACAGGTACTCGAGGTTCGCCCGGTTCGAGCCGGTCAGCTCCGGACCAATTTTGCCCCCCGTGCCAAATAGCGTGTGGCACTGCTGACAAGTTTTGACGAACACGGCCCGGCCCAGCAGCGGGTCGGCCGCGGGCAACTTGCCTTGAGCCAATCGCGTGTAATGGGCAATTTGTTCGAGCTTCTCGCCGCTCGACTCGCGTGCGGTACCCCACAGCTTGGCGATCTGCTCGTTGATCGCCGGCTGATTATGATTGCGAAGCTGCCGCACCAAGTCGGCCGACAGGTCCTTAACCGGAATCGTTTCGGCAGCCACGGCCGCCAGCAGCTCGCTGGCAAACGGCGCCCGCGCGGCCAGGGTGTTGAGCGCGTCTCGCTTTTCCTCGAGGGTCAGATCGCCATAGCGCGCTAGAATCGCTTCGGGCGTGGCTGCATCGTCATAGGCCGCCAGCCCGCGCAGTGCCGCGGCCCGCAGATCGCGATCGGCCAGGAGCTTTTGCAACGTGGGAGCCAGTTTGGCATCGCGGGCAGCCAGCAGCGCCTCGAGCGCTTGCCGCCGATTATCGAGCGGCGCTGCGGCGTTGGCCAGCGTGGCTCGCAGCTTTTCGAGCGCCGCCGGGTCGCCAAACGTCAGCGCCAGGGCCGTGGCCTGCGCCGCGACCTCGGGCTGCTGGCTGTTGACAAGGCTTGCCGAGATCTCGGCCCAGCCGCTGGGCATTGGCACTTGCCGGCGACCCTTAAGCGCCAGGTTGACCGCTTGCAGCATCGCCAACTGGGCGCCGGGCTCTTTCACCGACTTCAGTGCCGATACGACGCTGGCCAGCGCCTCGGGCGTGCCAATCTTGGCCACCCGGCGAGTCATGAACGCTTGCACCAGCGGCAGCTTGCCAGCGGCCGCCAGCGCCAGGGCCCGCTGGGCGTCGACCTCGGCCAGCGGTTCGGCAGCGTACCAGGCCATGAGCGGCAGATTGTGATCCGACGCGTCCTCCGAGTGGGCAAGAAGCCCCGGCAGAATCGCCCAGCGACGTTCGAGCGGCAAACGCTGCGCGGCGCTGCTCACGTACAGCCGCACCACGGGCGAAGGATCGTCTTGCGCCAACCGGGCCAGCTTGTCGGGCACGGCTGGCGAGGGCTCGCGCGCCGTGTCCTCGAGCAGCAACTGAATGGCCCAGGCCCGCACGTGCGGCCGATCGTTTTCCATTGCCCGCAGGGCGAACGCCTCGTCTAGGCCCTTGCTGACGTGCAGCGCCCAAAGCGCCCGCACGCGGCGAGTTTCTTCCGGATGCTCGAGCGCCAGTTGCTTGAGCCGCTGGTGGACCTGCTCGTTGCCGCCCCGCTCTTGCAGAATGCGACGAGCATGGCGCACGTACCAGTCGTTCGTGTTTAGCTGCAACTCAACCAGCGCCGCGTCATCGAGCTTCTTGAGATCGACGGGCGTGATCCTGGCGTTCTCGTACGAGACCTTGAAGATCCGGCCGTTGGTCCGGTCGTGGCCGTTGGTCTCGTGATGGTGGCAGGCGTTGGCGTCGTACCAGTCGATCATGTACACCTGGCCGTCGGGGCCATATTGCAGATTCAGAATCTGCGACCAGCGGTCGCGGGCCAGGCAAAAGTCGGGCGCACGATCGCCCACGTAACCCGAGCCGCGAGGGGCCAACGCATCTTCGTTGATCCGCTGCCCATGTATGTTGTTCATGAAGATCTGGTTGCGATATTCCCTGGGCCAGCTGCCGCCCAGATAGATCATGGCCCCGGCATGGGCATGACCGCCGCCGGCGGCATCCGAGCGGTTGTTGCCAGCGTGCGGGGTGCCGCCGATCCAGTGCCGATGCAAGGCAATCGTCTTGATGTCGTCGTACGTGTTGCGATTGAAATGTTCGCCGGCCTGGCGCTGGTAGCGGCCCCCTTGAATGATGTGATACAGGTGCGGAATCACGCAGGCCGTGCAGAACGACTGCCCCAGGTCGTTGAAGTCAACGCCCCAGGGGTTGCTCGTCCCCTCGGCGAAGACTTCAAACACGTGCCGCTGCGGATGATATCGCCAGATGCCG
This sequence comes from uncultured Planctomycetaceae bacterium, assembly GCA_964585335.1. Classification (GTDB taxonomy): domain Bacteria; phylum Planctomycetota; class Planctomycetia; order Pirellulales; family PALSA-1355; genus CAZPED01. The sequence continues at coordinate 4,929 of CAZPED010000189.1, forward strand.
GCGTTGATCCGCTTCCGCTGGCTATCGTCGGCACCTGGCTTGCCCACGTTCGAGTGCGTGAACACGCCGTGACAGCCATACAGCCAGCCGTCTGGGCCCCAAATGAACGAGTTGAGCGTCTCGTGCGTGTCCTGGTATCCCCAGCCGTCGAGCAACACTTCGGCCGGACCATCGGGTCGGTCGTCGCCGTCGCGGTCGGGCACGAACAAGAATTGCGGGGCCGCGCCGATCCACACGCCGCCGAAGCCCAGTTCCAACCCGCTCACCAGATTCAGGCCTTCGAGAAACACCTTGGGCTTCTCGAATCGGCCGTCGCCGTCCGCGTCTTCGAAAATCAGGATCCGATCCTTGCCTTGTCCCTCGGGGGCGCGAATGGGATAGGTATAGGCCTCGGCAACCCACAGTCGGCCGCGATCATCCATTGCCATGGCAATCGGCTGCTTGACGTCGGGCTCACCGGCCGCCAGCGTCACGCGAAAGCCCTTGGGCACGATCATCGCCTTGGCCGCTTCCTCGGGCGACAGACCGGCAAACGGATAGTCGTCGGGTTCGGCGCCGGGGCCCGCGTTGGGAAAGCTGGGCTTGGCGGCGTGAAACTTGAAGTCGTCGAAGTTAATGTGACCCCAACCGTTGCTCGACGAGTCGACCAGCCGGATAAAAATCTCCTTCCCCAGATACGGCTGCATGTCGACGACGACCGGACGCAAATCCTCGGTGTTTTCGCCGGAGCGTCGAAACAGCACTTTTTGGTTCGCCCGATCGACAAGCTCGACGCGCGTGGTGGGGTGCGAGCCGCCGGCAATCAGAAAGCTGGCGTAAGGCTGCGTGACCTTGAACGCCGCCGACGTGAGCGTGCCCTGCGGAGCGTCGCTGTTCGTGGGCTCGTAGCTGCCGATCCAAAAGGAGCCCGTGTGCCCGCTTTTCATGTCGCCACGGCGAGCGGCCACGGTGTCGCCCTTGATCGGCTGGCGCTGAAACGCCTCGCCCGCGGCGGTCCAGTTCTGCAATGTGCCCTGCTCGAAATCGAGATTGAGCGGCTGACCGTCGTCACCGCGGGGCAGTTCGCCGGCGGGTCCGGCGGCGCTGGGAGCCTCGGCGGCCGCCAGCGAACTTGCCAACATCAACCCAACAGCCCAACCACGCACCGCCACAGGCAACCCGCGCATTGTGAACGTTCCCTAGTGCCCAGGAGAATTTCGGGCGGCTATTAACGGCCGTCCCAAGACACTACCTTAGCAGACGGTCCGCGCGATTTGGAGCGTCTGTCCCCCGTACCGCGAGTCCGATTGCATGACATATGTGCCGGCCTGGATTTTTGCGGCCACGCTACTGGCGGCCGGTACCGCCAGGGCGGACTCGCCCCCGGGCGCAAGCCATCCCGCACCGGCAACTAGCGGTCTTGGCTCCGAGTTTGGCGTCAGCGGCACGTTTTCCATCGCGGCCGCCGATCCCGACTCGGGCGAATGCGGCGCCGCGGTCGCCAGCAAGTTTCCAGCCGTGGGGTTGGTCGTGCCGATTGCCCGGGGCGGCGTGGGCGCCTTTTGCACCCAGCATTGGCATTATCCCCCGTGGCGCACACAGGCGATGGAACTGCTGGCCGCCGGTCGCAGTCCTGCTGAAGTGTTGGCGACTCTGACGCGCGATGACCCGCGCTCAGGGATGCGGCAGCTGGCCATCGTCAACGCACAGGGGCAGACTGCCGTTCACCAGCCCACGCATTCCGATGCAAGCAGCCGCTGGTGGGGCGCGGCCAGCGGGCGCTTCTACGCCTGCCAGGGCAACTCGCTGGTGGGGCGCGAAGTCGTCGATGCGATGGC
>CAZPED010000190.1:0-6707 GCA_964585335.1 uncultured Planctomycetaceae bacterium
GAGCAGGCGGTTCAGCGGGTCGACCTCGCGGGCCGCCGCCGAAGCCTGGCTCGACATTTGAAACGCCTGGGTCATCACCAACGAGCGAATCAGCCGCTTGATCGACCAGCCGTCTTCGACAAACCGCACGGCCAGATCGTCGAGCAGTTCGGCGTGCGAGGGCAGCTCGCCAACGTGGCCAAAATCGTCGACGGTGCGCACCAGCCCCGTGCCGAACAAATGATGCCAGACGCGGTTGACCATTACCCGAGCGGTGAGCGGATTGCCGGCCGCAGCGATTTGCTCGGCGAGCTCCAGCCGGCCGCTGCCGCCAGCGGCGTACGGTGCGCGGCCGCTCGACAATACTTCGAGGTAATGCCGCTTGACCGTTTCGCCCGGGCGGAGGCAGTCGCCACGGATGAGAATGGGCTGGTCGATGCCCGGTCCGCCGTCAGCCATGCCCGCCACCACGCGGGGCAGCGCCAGCTGGCTTTCGACGCGGCGATATTCGGCCACGAGCGACTCGATGCGCGGCGATTGTGCCGCGGAGTTGTCCAGCAGTTCGTGCCGCAAGCAAGCGTCGAGCCAACGCACGTCGTCGTCGGTGGCGGCGCCGCGCATCCAGGCGCCCAGCGCCGTCGTGAGCAGCGCGGCGTAACGCTCGGCCAGGTCGCCGGGCGTGGCCAGTTCGGCACCTGCCAACAGCGGTTCGAAGTGAGAAAGCTCCGGCTGGGGCGGCTCGGCGCCGTCGTGCAGCACCACCCGCGTGACGCCAAAGTACGAACGAGGATTGGCGGCCGCTTTGTCCCACGGCAATCGGTAGTTATCCTTGTCCCCTCCCAGGGCCGATAACTGGTCGGGAAACTTGGGATTGTCGAACATCGTCATCAGTTCGGCATAAGTCCGCAGCACGTCGCGGTCGTCGGGGGGCGCGAAAGTGATCCACGTCCAATCGCCGGAGGTCAGCGCGCGGTAGTTCTTATAGTTGAGCTGGCAATTATTGGAAACCAGCCGCACGGCGCTGCTCCGCTGGCCCATCACCTGGAAGCTGATGTGTTTCTTACCCAGCGGCAGCACGGGCGAGCGGAGCGTGCCGTTGAGCTTCTCGGAGATGGCGTGCGTATAGCAGCCGGCCGGCAGGATGGCGTGCAGGGCCGCCGGCCCATCGACTTGCACCGCAAACTCGCCGCTGGGGGACGGCCCGCCGCGCAACCCCTGTCCGCCCACCTGCCACCCAACGATTTGCCCCTGGCGAAAATCGGCAAAGGTTTCAAATCCCGCGGCACTGGCCGCCCGTCGCTCGCGCAACTGGCCGGCGAGCCGCTCGCGCAGTGCCTGCCAGCTTGCCGGGAAACTCGCCGATTCGGCCGGAGCCAACGCCCGCCAGGGCTCGAAGGGATCGTCGGCCGGCGCCTGCTGGCGGGCCAGCACGGCCAACCACTTTTCCAAGCGTGCCGGGTCGAGCCCACTGGCCAGTTCTTCGGCATCTGGACGCTGCGACTTGCGGGCCTCGGCGGCCTGCATGTAGCGGGCCACCAGCGGCGCTTCGCGCAGCCAGGCGGCGCCCAGCTCGGAGCGCAACTCCAGCTTGAGCTGCTGCAATCGCTCGATACGCGCGGCGTTGACCTCGGGGCCATCAATGCAATGACTCACTTGCCGCGAGCTGCGGATGATGCCCAGCAGCGCGTGATAGTCTTCAATCGAAACGGCGTCGAGCTTGTGGTTGTGGCACCGGGCACAGGCGACCGTCGTGGCCTGAAACGCCTTGCTGAGCGTGTCGATCTGGTTGTCCGCCAGGTCGTAGCCGATCGAGCGGAGGCTGATGCAATCGTCGTGATTTACTTCACCAAAGCGATAGAAGCCCGTCCCAATGACCGACTCGTTGAACTGCTCGGCCTGGTTCCAGCGCGGGCGGGGCAGCAGGTCGCCGGCGATATGTTCGCGCACCAGCTGGTCGTAGGGCACGTCGTCGTTGAAGGCCCGAATCAGGTAATCGCGATAGCGCCAGGCATGATGGACTTCGTAATTCCACTCGTTGCCGTGTGTTTCGGAAAATCGCACCACGTCGAGCCAGTGTCGCGCCCAGCGTTCGCCGAAATGGGGCGAGGCCAGCAGCCCGTCGACAAATTGCACGACCGCTTCGGCGGGAGCGCCGTTGCCGTCGGGGCGCGCACCCTGACAGGCCTTGACGAAGCCGGCCACTTGATCGGTCGTGGGGGGCAGACCCGTCAGCACCAGGCTCAGTCGCCGGGCGAGCGTGCGCGGATCGGCCGGCGGCGCGGGGCGCAATCCGGCGGCCTCCAGCTTTGCCAGCAGGAAATGATCGACCCTGTGGCTCGACCACGCCGGGTCTTTCGGCTGTGGCGGCTCGCTCTTCTGCGGTGGCTGATAACTCCACCAGGTGGCGCGCTTGCGCAAGGTTTGCTCCCAAGGCTCGGCCGCTTTGACCGTTGGCTGTTCGCGCGGGTCGGGGGCTCCGCGGCGGATCCAGGCTTCAAAGTCGGCAATCGCGGCCGCTGGCAGCTTGCCCTTGGGGGGCATCTGAACCGAGTCGTCGCTATAGCGAATTGCCTTGAGCAGCAAGCTGTCTTCCGGATGATCCGTATCGAGAGCCGCGCCCGAGTCGCCCCCTTTGCGCAGTCCGTCGCGACTGTCGAGCAGTAGGCCGCCCCCCAGTTTCTTGGCGCTCGCCGAGTGACACTCGTAGCAATGCTCGGCCAGCACGGGCCGAATCTTCTTTTCGAAGAAGTCGACATCGTCGTCCGCGCGCAGCGTATGCGTCAGCCCGCACAGAGCCATTAGCAAGACGATAGGGCTGACGCTTCGCGACGGCATCGTTGGATTCTTCGGGCAGGGCGCGGCGGCTGGCAAAGTGCCGCGCAAAGTGGGGTGGGTTATTGGCAGCGACGACTCGTCGCGATTCCCTCCAGGTCGGACAGTTCCTGAATGTCGCGCAGCATGCCGTCGTAGGCGAGGCTCAGATGATCGCACATCTCCTGGCGGGCTCGGGCGGCATCCCCGGCCACCAAGGCTTCGTAAATCGCCAGGTGCGATCGATCCGTCGTTTCGCGGCGCTGCAGGTCTTCGCGCACGTCGTTCAGGTGCGGCCGGAGCAATTCCATCAGCGAGCGCTGGACCGCAAACAGCACCTGGTTGCCGGCCAGGCGGGCAATCTCGACGTGAAAGCGAATGTCGCGTTCGACGTAGTCGCCACGCGAGGCCTCGGCCGGCAACTGTAAAATGGCCTCCAGCGCCCGCCTGACGGGCAGCAGATCTTCGAGGCGGCGCTGCTGGGCGGCGCGGCCCGCCAGTTCCACCTCGACGAGCCGCCGGGCATCGAGCAGATGGAACAGGTTGTGGTCGTCGGTCGTCAGCGTTTGCTCGATCGATTGCTCGACAAGGTTGTCCGTGCCCTGGCCAGCGGTCGTGGCTGGCGGCAAGCTTTGCAGAAACGCGCCGGCGCGGGGCAAAACGCGGACAATTCCTAGCGACTCGGCCTTCAGCAGGGCGTCGCGCACGACGGTGCGCTTGAGGTCGAGCTGATCGGCCAGCTCGCGAATCGAGGGGAGCTGGTCGCCCACGCGCAACTTGCGCCGCCGCACCAGTTCGTAAATCGCGTCGAGCGCGGGCGCCGAACCGGAGCTCGGCCGTTCCAGCATGCTACTGTGGGAAATCACTTGACATTGCTCCGCGAGTCGGCCTAAATCACTGATCATCAGATTGATAATCAACGGCCCAGCAGCGGTCAAGCAGTCGGCATGAAAACGTCCGCGATTCAAAACCTGCGCAGCAAGCTGGCCGCCGGCCATGCGGTATACGGACTGTGGGTCACGCTCGAGTCGCCCAGCATTACGGAGATAGCCGTGGCGCTGGGCGTCGACTGGGTGGTAATTGACGCGGAACATGGTCATCTCGGTTGGAAACAGATTGTCGAACATCTGCGGGCCACGGTGCGCAGTGGAACGGTGGCGCTGGTGCGCGTGGCGGAGCTGAACGCGGGCCTGATCAAACGCGCGCTCGACCTGGGGGCCGATGGTATCGTCGTCCCCTGGATCGAGTCGGCCGATCAGCTCAGACAAGCCGTGGCGTTTGCCCGTTATCCGACCGAGGGTGTGCGCGGCATTGGCGCCGAACGGGCCACGGCCTGGGGGCAGGCCCTGGCCGAGCACGCGGCCGAAGCCAACCAGCACGTGTTGGTGGTGCCGATCATCGAATCGGTTCGCGCCGTCGAGCAAGCCCAACAGTTGATCGCAGTCGACGGCGTGGAACTGTACTTTTTCGGACCGGCCGACCTTTCGGCCACCGCCGGTTATCGTGGGCAGTGGGAAGGACCGGGGGTTGCCCAGCAGATTCTGCGAGTCAAGGATCTGATCGTTGCCAGCGGCAAGCATTGCGGGCTGATCGCCACCAACAACGAGAATCTGCTGCTCCGGCAGCAGCAGGGCTTTCGCATGTTGGGCCTGGGCATCGACAGTGGCTTGCGGTTGCGCTCGCTGCGCGGAGCGATGGCCATGGTGGGGCGCGATCGGGCTTTGAATGCCGCGCACGATCCCACCGTGGAGGTCGCGTCTGCGCCATTGGCTCGCCCGCCCGAGGCGATGCGGCCCGACCGACCGGAGGTGATGAACGCTCGCGGCTTTGGGCCTCGCGTGGAAATCGGTCCTGGTGTCGAATTCGAGTGCCTGGTGGGCGGGCACAACCGGGCCAGGCAGTTGACCACGGGCTTCGTCACCTTCGCCGCCGGCGCCGTGCTGCCCTATCATCTGCACGCGTTTGCCGAATCGATCACCCTGGTGCGCGGCGCCGCCACGATCAAAGTCGCCGGGCGATGTTACGCGCTGCAAACCCTCGACAACGTGGTGATCCCACGCGGGCTGGCGCACCTGGCGCGGAACACGTCGCCGCACGAGCCCGCCGTACTGCACATTGCCATGGCCACCGACGCGCCAAGTCGCACGCTGGTCGACCTGGCTTTTGCACAGACCGAGATGCCTGCCGACTCGACGGGCCTGGCCGGAGCGGAACGCGTCAACCGCTTCGCTACGGCACCACGCAGTTCCGCAGGCCCCGGCACACAGTTCATCGATTGTTTCAATGCCGACTTGATGCCCGGGCTCGAAATGAGCGGCGGCTACGGACTGTTTTATCCCGGCGGGCGGCTACCGGCCCACGTGCACGACTTCGACGAGAGCATTTGCATCATTTCGGGCACGGCAACCTGCATCGTCGAGGGGCGCCGTTACGCGATGTCCGACGGCGCGACTGCGCTGCAACCGCGCGGGCGCGTTCATTACTTTGTCAATGAATCGGCCGGCCCCATGGAAATGCTGTGGGTCTACGCTGGCCCCCGGCCCGAGCGCATTGTCGTCGACGAAAGCTGCGCGACCGTGGCAGGCGATCCCTGGAAACTCGCGGAGTCGTAGCGACTGGCAGATTTCAACCAACCAACCAAGGCAATCCCACGTTGATCGAAGGAGGCGGTTCATGTCGACGTTGTTTATGCGTTGCTGCCTGACTTGCACAGTGATGGTCGCCGGCAACGCCGGGCTACTGAGTGTAGTGGCCGACGAGCCCATCGTGCCGCCGGGGGCCAAGCCTGAAAAGCTGTTTGAAGCGGGAGTGCTGACCGAGGGCGTGGCTGTCGCGCCCGATGGCCTGGTCTACTTCAGCGATATCACCTTCTCGCACGTGGCCCGCGACGCCAACGGCGTGATCGAAGCCGGCCATATCTGGCGCTACGATCCGAGCAGCGGCAAGACGACGATCTTTCGTTCGCCCAGCGGCATGTCGAACGGAATCAAGTTCGACGCCGCAGGCAACATGATCGTGGCCGAGGGGGCCGACTACGGCGGCCGCCGCGTCACCCGCACCGATATGAAGACCGGCAAGAGCTACATCATCGCCGGCCTGTTCGAAGGGCGACCGCTGAACTCGCCCAATGACATTACCATCGACGCTAAGGGGCGGATCTACTTCAGCGACCCGCGCTACATGGGGCACGAACCCATCGATCAGGCGGTCGTGGGCGTTTATCGCATCGACACCGACGGCTCGCTGCACCGCATCATCAGCGACGCGGGCAAGGCCAATGGCGTGTGCGTGTCGCCCGATCAAAAGACGCTGTACGTCGTGAGTAACGAGAACGGCGCGACGGCCGTGGGACGCCTCGAGCGCGGCGACGCCAAACAGGCCGACAAAGTGACCACGCCGCTGCGAAAGGGATTGATGGCGCTATTGGCCTATGATCTGGCGCCCGACGGTTCGGCCAAATTTCGCAAGACGCTCGTCGACTACTCGCCTTACGACGGCCCCGACGGCCTGACTTGCGACAAGGACGGCAATCTGTATGTGGCCGTGCGGGCCGAGAATCGCCCGGGTATTTGCGTTTATTCGCCCGAGGGCAAGGAGCTGGCTTACATCCCCACCGAAGTTCCCACCAACGTGGGATTCGGACGCGGACGCGATGCCAACTTGCTCTACATCACGGCCGGCAAAAGCTTGTATCGCATTCGCCTGAACCGCGAGGGCTATCAACTGCCCGACAACCGGCGATGACGTGCGAGCGCGAAATACCGTGCCGGCGAATCGGACAACGGCACTGTCCGGCTATGCGGCGCGTTGCCGGCATTCCACGCCGAGCACGCGAAATGCCAGCGGGGCAAACAGCTCGACGTGCTTGCGCGGCGCGCCAGGGCGCAGTCCGCGCCCCGGCGCCGATTGGACCAACA